>PLEW01000021.1 GCA_003136555.1 Planctomycetota bacterium
TTGCAGAGGTTGACGACCTGGATGCTCATGGCGCATTCCCCCCTGGTGGCGCATGGGTGACCGATTGCTGCTCGACCGCCGCCAGGTGGGCGCGCCACTCGATCCACGACTTGATCGCGAGGGTGACCAGGGCGAGCAGGGCGAGCAGNNACCACCGAGACGGCGCCGAATTCGCCGAAGGCGCGCGCATTGCACAGGATGATGCCGTAGATCAGCCCCCACTTGACCTTGGGCAGGGTGATGCGCCAGAAGGTGGTGAAGCCCCTGGCGCCGAGCATGATCGCCGCCTCCTCCTCCTCATTCCCCGAGGACTGCATGACCGGCAGCAGTTCGCGCGCCACGAACGGGAAGGTCACGAAGGTGGTGGCCAGGACGATGCCGGGCAGGGCGAAGATGATGTGGATGTCGTGCGCGCGCAGCCAGGGGCCGAGCACGCCCTGGGAGCCGAACAGCAGGACGTAGACCAGCCCGGAGACCACCGGCGAGACCGAGAAGGGCAGGTCGATCAGGGTGACCAGGAGGCGCTTGCCGCGGAATTCGAATTTGCCGATGCACCAGGCGGCGGCGACCCCGAAGACGGTGTTGAGCGGCACCGCGATGCCGGCGGTGATCAGGGTCAGCCACAGCGCCGAGCGCGCATCCGGGGCGGTGATCGCATTCCAGTAGGTGCCCAGGCCATCGCGCAGGGCGTTGATGAAGACCGCGACCAGGGGAACGATGAGGAAGAGGCCGATGACCAGGAGCCCGGCCGTGACCAGAGCCACGCGCACCCACGCCGGCTCATGGCTCGCGCGGGTGCGCGGGTTGGCCGGTGAGATGAGGTTGGCGGGGTGGATGCGCGTGAAGAGGCCCATGGTCAGACCCCCTTGAGGCGGCTGAATCGCTGCAGCAGGCCGATCGCCAGCAGCATGACGAAGGAGAGCAGCAGCATCATCACTGCGATGGCGGTGGCGCCGGCATAGTCGTATTGCTCGAGCTTGGTGATGATCAGCAGCGGCGTGATCTCGGTCTTCATCGGCTGGTTGCCGGCGATGAACACCACCGATCCGTATTCGCCGACACCGCGCGCGAAGGAGAGCGCGAACCCGGTCGCCACCGCCGGCCAGATCTCAGGCCAGATCACCGTCGCAAAGGTGCGCAGGCGACCCGCGCCCAGGCTGGCGGCGGCCTCCTCCATCTCCGGACCGAGATTCTCGAGCACCGGCTGGACCGTGCGCACCACGAAGGGCAGCCCGATGAAGACCAGGGCGATGGTGATGCCCAGCGGGGCATAGGCGATCTTGATGCCGCCGAGCTCGCGGTTCTCCGGCGTGTAGAGATGCTCTGCCGCCCAGCCAGTGGCCGGGAACCAGCTGCCGATGGCTCCGCCATGGGCGAAGGCCCCGCCGAGCCAGCCATTGGGCGCATAGAGGGTGCACAAGGTGATCCCCGCCACCGCCGTCGGCAGGGCGAACGGCAGGTCGATCAGACCATCGATGATGCGGCGTCCCGGGAAGCGGTAGCGCACCAGCACCCAGGCGATCAGCAGGCCGGCGACGACGTTGACCGCTCCGGCCACCGCGGCGGCGCCGAACGACAGGTAATAGGAGGCCAGCACCCGCTTGGATGTCACCGCGACGAGGAAGTCGTGCCACGACAGCTCGGCGGTCTTCCACACCAGGGCGGAGAGCGGGATGAGCACGATGAGGCTGAGGTAGAGCATGGTATAGCCGAGGCTCAGCGAGAATCCCGGCAGGATGGAGCGCTCCTTCAGCAGGATGGGCATGGCGCCTCCGGGCCCAGGCCTGCTGCGCCGCAGCAGCAGGGCGGCTGATCCTCGGCTGCCGCCGACGGTGCCCATGGCATCATGGCGATGTCCCGAGCTGATCGTAGGTGCCGCCGGGGGCGAAATGGAGCTGGGCCTTGGCCCACCCCCCGAAGCCCTGGTCAATGGTGACCAGGGTCAGGGCCGGGAAGCGCTCGGCATGGCGGCTGAGCACCGCGGCGACGCGTGGCCGGAACCAATGGGCGGCGGCGAGCTCCTGCCCGGCGTCGCTGAAGAGGTAGGCGAGGTAGGCATGGGCCAGCTCCGTGGTGCCGTGCTTGGCCGCCACCGTCTCCACCACCGCAACCGGATTCTCGGCGAGGATGCTGAGCGAAGGCACCACCGCGGTGAACCCCTCGGCAGGGAACTCCTGCTGGATGAGGTGGATCTCGTTCTCGAAGGTGAGCAGCACGTCGCCGATGCCGCGGGTGGCGAAGGTGGTGGTGGCGCCGCGTCCGCCGGCGTCGAGCACCAGGACATGGCTGAAGAGCGCTGTGACGTATGCCCGTGCCGCCGCGTCGTCGCCTTTGGCGCGCGCGGCGGCCCAGGCGGCGAGATAGCTGTAGCGGCCATTGCCCGAGGTCTTGGGGTTGGGGATGATCACGCCGGTATCGGCCTTGATCAGATCCCCCCAGTCGGAGATGCCCTTGGGATTCCCCTTCCGCACGAGGAAGAGGATGGTGGAGGTGAAGGGCACGCTGTGTTCGGGCAGCCGCTGCGGCCAATCGTGCGGGATCAGCTGGGCCTTGTCGGCGATGAGGTCGATGTCGAGGGCCTGGTTGAAGCTGACGACGTCCGCCTGCAGGCCGTCGATCACCGCCCGTGCCTGCGCGCTCGATCCGCCATGGCTCTGGTTGATGGTGACCGTCTGGCCGGTGTCAGCCTTCCAATGCGCGCTGAAGAGCGGATTGAACTGCTGATAGAATTCCCGGGTGACATCATACGAGGCGTTGAGCAGGCTCGCATCACCGGCCGAAAGGGTGCCGACGAGCAGCAGCATGAGGAGCAGACGCCCATGGAGCGATGCTCCATGGGGCGGCCTCTGCCCGATGCGCCGCATCGGCGGTGGCGGCGGCGCTGCGCCGACCGGAAGTCCGCTTGCGCCCTGGTCGGGCTCGACGGGATACATCACTTCGGCTGGTAGATCTGGTCGAACACGCCGGCATCGGCGAAATGGGTCTTCTGCGCCTCACCCCAGCTGCTGAACACATCGCCGAGGGTGAAGAGCTTCACCGCGCTGAACTGGCTCGCATACTTGGCCAGGATCGCCGGATTGCGCGGGCGGTAGAAGTTCTTGGCGGCGATCTCCTGGCCGACATCGCTATAGAGGTATTTGAGGTATTCCTCGGCGACGGCGCGGGTGCCATGATGATCGGCATTCTTGTCGACCAATGCCACCGGAGGTTCGGCGAGGATGGAGACGGCGGGGACCACCACCTCGAACTGGCCCTTGATCGAGGAGATGGCCTGGAGCGCCTCGTTCTCCCATCCGACCAGGGCATCGCCGATGCCCCGCTCGACGAAGGTGGTGGTGGCGCCGCGGGCGCCCGAGTCGAGCACCGGGACATTCTCGTAGAACTTGGTGATATATGCACGGGCCTTGGCCTGATCATTGCCATTCGCCAGCAGGGCCTGGCCGTAGGCAGCCAGGTAGGTCCAGCGCGCGCCACCCGAGGTCTTGGGATTCGCCGGGATGATGCCGATGCCGGGCTTGATCAGGTCATTCCAGTCCTTGATCTGCTTGGGGTTGCCCTTGCGCACCAGGAAGACGACGGTGGAGGTGTACGGCGAGCTGTTGTCGGGCAGGCGCTTGGCCCAGTCCGCCGGCAGCAGCTGGGACTTCTCGGCGATAACGTCGATGTCATAGGCCAGAGCCAGGGTCACCACATCGGCCTGGAGGCCGTCGATCACCGCACGAGCCTGCTTGCCCGATCCGCCATGCGATGATTTGATCGCGATCACCTGCCCGGTGGTCTGCTTCCAGTGCTCGGCGAAGCGCAGGTTGTACTCCTGGTACAGTTCACGCGTGGGATCGTAGCTGACATTGAGCAGGCTCGCGTCATCGGCGACCGCGGGATGGATGCCGAGGACGCCGACGAGGGCGAGGAGGATGGGGAGGCGCATGGACGATCTCATTGGAGGTGGAACGCGGGTTGACTGGTGATTCGCCCTCAGCCGTCAGGCCGAGGCTTGGGGCGATTGCGCATCGAAGCGGACTTTGGTCGTCCGCTCGATCATCACGATGCGGGCATCGTGGACCTGGAGGGTGAGCTGCCCGAAGCGGATGCCGCGCAGCTGGCGCAGCACCTCGGCTTCCGCCCGGTTGCGTACCTGCTCTCCGACGCCGTGCTGGGAATCGGTCTGGTCAAGTGCGATGGTCTGGGTCATGGCCGTATTCCTCGAAGGGTGCTGCCCGTGATGGGCGGGTGATGCGGACGTTCAGGCGGCTACCGCAGGATGCAGGGGCCGGTGGGTATGCGGCGTCTCGGCCGCGAAGGGGTGCAGCCAGGGTTTCGGCACCCACCCCTGCACGCCGTGAGCCTCGCCGGTGACCACTTCGATCTGGAGCGCGGTGGCGGCATCATCGATCACCACGACCTGATCGAGGGGCGACAGCGGCACGATCTGCCCGGCGATGATCAGGTCGACCAGGAGATCGAGGTGCCGGGCCGCATGGATGAGGCCGATCTCGGCAAGGCCATGCAGCTGACGGGCGAGCGGGGCCTGGGCGAAGAAGGGGGTCTGGACGGTGAAGCGCGATGGAGTCG
Organism: Planctomycetota bacterium; assembly: GCA_003136555.1. Classification (GTDB taxonomy): domain Bacteria; phylum Planctomycetota; class UBA11346; order UBA11346; family UBA11346; genus BOG-1363. The sequence continues at coordinate 4,573 of PLEW01000021.1, forward strand.
GGTTGATGGTGGAGGGCATGATGGTCGGTCCAGAGGGAGGTGTGGTCATCGAGGTGCGGGCAGTCGCTGCCTCAGCTGCGCCGATGCCTCAATGTAAGCGGTTGAGGTGTAAGGCGTTCGATATCGACACCTGCACATGGGACGGCTCCAGGCCGGACGGGAGAGGGGTGAGAGCGCGGCATGGGAGCATTCCTGGCCTGGTTGCTTGGACCCGCGGAGGTTCGCCCGCACGGCCGAGACCGAAGCCGTGGACGGACCTGGGCGCCGATTGCCTCACGCGGCGCGCTGACTGGTCCAGGAATAGTCACATACTTCTATCTGTCAAGTAGGAGTTAGACCGGGGAGGAGGGCGGTCTGGGCTGGCCACGGCTGCCGCCGGCCTAGTGGGCGTGGCGAAGCAGCCCGAGGCAATGCCGTTTGAGGCGGATGAATTCCTCGCTGGTCACGGTATCGACCCGGCGCGGCCGTGGCAGCGCGACCGCCACCTCTTCGCGGATGCGCCCTGGACGGTGCGACATGACCAGGATGCGATCGGCGAGGAAGAGCGCTTCATCGATGTCATGGGTGACGAAGACCACGGTGGTGCGGATGCGGGCCCAGATATCGAGCAGGAACTCCTGCATCATCTGGCGCGTCTGCGCATCGAGGGCTCCGAACGGCTCGTCCATCAGCACCACCCGCGGATGGTTGATGAGCACGCGGGCGATCTCGGCACGCTGCTGCATGCCACCGGATAGCTCGGCAGGATAGCGATCGGCGAAGCCCTCCAGGCCGACGAGGTGGATGATCTCGTGGGCTCGCGCGCGGCGCTCCTGCGCACCGATGCCTCGCATCTTGAGTCCGAAGGCGACATTGCCCAGCACCGTACGCCAGGGGAACAGCGAATGCTGCTGGAAGACCATGCCCCGATCGAGATCAGGTCCGATGATGGGCTCCCCATCGAGCAGGACCTCGCCATCGGCATGCAGGTGCCCCGCCACCGCCCCCAGCAAGGTCGATTTGCCGCATCCGGANNAGCAAGGTCGATTTGCCGCATCCTGACGGGCCGAGGATGCAGACGAACTCGCCAGCGCTGATGCTGCAGGTGAAGTTGCGCACCGCTTCGAATCGCGCGGCACCGGATCCCAGGACGATGGAGACATCGCGCAGTTCGATGCGCCCGCCTTCGAGGGGAGGCTGGTTGCGGCGGGTATCCGGCTCACGATGGGTCTGCATGGTCATGGCCACCCCCCGGCGCCGCCCTCGAGTGGCCGGCAGCCTGCGACCACGAACTGCATGGTGACGCATGGGATCAGCCGCGAGCCGCTGGCGGTATGATGACCTTGGCCATGGGCGTGAGGATGGGAGGGCACCATGATCATGATCGAGCTCAGGATCCCTGCTTGGCGCCCAGGCGGTACCAGGGCATCAGCAGTCGGCCGACCCAGGTCACCAGGGAGCTGCTGGCCATGCCGAACAGGCCGATGGTCAGCATGCCCACCACGATATCGGGGTAGCGCTGAAGATTGTAGGATTCCCAGGTATAATAGCCGATCCCATATTGGCCGGCGATCATCTCGGCGGTGACCAGGCAGAACCACGAGGTCCCCATGCCGATCGACAGCCCGGTGAGGATGCTGGGTGCGGATCCGGGCAGGATCACCTCGCTGAACACCGACCAGCGGTCGGCACCGAGGCTGCGTGCGGCGGCGATCAGACGGCGGTCGAGGCCGTCGACCCCATGGATGGTATTGAGCAGGATGGGGAAGAATGCCCCCATGAAGGTGATGAAGATCATCGACAGCTCGGAGGACGGGAACATCAGGATCGCGAGCGGGATCCAGGCGACGCCGGGAATCGGGCGCAGGACCTCGAGCGGCGGCATCAGGATGTCGGCGATCCAGCGTGAACGTCCGACCGCCAGTCCCGCAGCGATGCCGATCACGGCGGCGGCGGTGAANNCCCGCCACAGGCTGTTGGCGAGGTGATGGAGCACTTTCGGCGAATTGATCAGCTCCCAGGCGGCCGACGCGACCTCGCTCGGCGCAGGGACGAGGGCGAAGGTCACCACCCCCGCATTGAGGTGGTGGACCGAGGCGATCTGCCAAAGCCCGATGCATAGCCCCAGCGAAGCGATGCGCACCGCCATGCGGCGCGAGAGCGCCAGGGACAGGAGCTGGAGCGTCCGCCCCGGGCGCCGGGGAGGCAACACGCTCTCGCCGGCAGAGGAGGGCTCTGACATGGCGGCCGTGAGGCCTGATGCGCTCATCCGCTCCCTCCTATTTCCCCGCGCTGTGGGCATCGGCCGATGCGGTCCCCGCCTTGGCGGCGGGGAAGGCGAGCACGGTGCCGCCATGGTCCTTGGCCCAGGCCTCGGCGGCGCCCTGGAGCAGGAACGCGCTGAGTGCACCCTGGGCATCGCGTACATACCAGGCATGGATGGCGAAGAGCTTGAGTCCGCTGATGCGATCATGGACATAGGCGACGCGAAGCGTCTTGCCAGCCGCCGCGAAGCCGGCGAGGGCGGAAAAGGCGCGCTCCGGCGATGCAAACGTCCGCACCAACGGCTCGCCTGCCAACCACAGCTGAGCCGCCAGGTTCGGCTCGACGATGGACTCGCCGGCGCCGGCAGCATTGGCCGTCAGCGGCTGCTTCGCGTAATCCGACAGCTTCTTGGCGTAGTCGAGGCCGGAAGCGGCGAAGGCCTTGATGATGAAGCGGTCATCGATGAAGTGTTCGACATCGAGATCGGCATCGGTCTTCTTCAGCAGCTTGAGCGTCGCGATCGCGGTGGTGACGGCGGCTCGGTACTCGGGCTTCCAGGTGAGATCGCGCGTCTGGATGCCGAGCGGGCCATGGAACAGGTAGGTGACCTCCGCTTCGATCCCGGTCACTTTCTGAACCAGTTCGCTGTATTTCTCCGGTTCTGCCGCGAACAGCCGATCGGCCTCGATGGCGGCGGCAAGAAAGGCGACCACGATCTCCGGATAGCGCTCTGCGAATTCCGCGGTCACCAGGGTTCCATGGAAGGTCGGGCTCTTGGCCTGGGCGCCATCGTAGATCTTGCGCGCGAAGCCGCGGAAGGGGAACAGCTCGGCGAAGGGCACGAAATCCGCATGGGCATCGATCTTGTGCGCCTGCAGGGAGGTCCCGCCGACTTCGGGCGATTGCGACACCAGATTGACATCGCGTTCAGGATCCCAGCCCAGGTCGTGGATGGCGCGCAGCAGGAGGCCATGGGCGGTGGAGCCGAAGGGGACCGAGATCTGCTTGCCCTTGAGGTCCTCCAGGCGCTGGACCGGTGAGTCGATCGGCACCACGATGCCATTGCCGCTGCCGATGGTGCTTCCGGAGAGCACGTTGATGAAGAGGCTGCGCTTGCCCGCCTTCTGGAAGGCGACGCCGTTGAGCGCGCCGGGGAAGTCGGCCATCGAGCCGATGTCGAGCTTGCCTGCGACCATCTCATTGGTCAGCGGAGGTCCGGAGGTGAAATTCTTCCATTCGATGTCATAGGTGACGTCCTGGTACTTGCCGTCATGGGGCAGGTGCTTCTCGAGCAGCTTCAATTCGCGTATCAGCAGCCCGCCGGTGACGGTATTGATGGTGGTGTCCTGGGTCCCGATGCCGATGCGGATGGTATCGGCCGCGGATGCCGCGGCCGTGGCCCAGAGTACCATCATGGCGATGGCCAGGGTCAGGCCGCGGTCCTGGCGCAGAGGGAGGTGAGGAGCCGTGATGCTGAACATGGCAGCGTTCCTGGTCATGGGGTCGTGATGGTCTGCACAGCACGCTCAACCGCTTTGCGCACTTCGACATCTGGGTCGTCGACCAGCGCGCGCAGGGCCGGCAGCGCCTCCTGGGCTCCGATGTCGCCGAGGGCAGCGGCAGCTGCCCGCCGCACGTCGGGGAATCCAGCGGCGAGCAGGCCTATCAGGTGGCTGGTGGCGGCGCTGGCATGCAGGCGGCCGAGAGCGGTGGCAGCCTCCTTCTGCACCTGCCAGAAAGGATCGTGCAGGCGTGCGAGCAGCGCCGGCACCGGGCTGCTGAGCGCTGAGCGGCCGAGCACGATCACCGCATCGCGCCGCACCTGCCAGTCGCTGTCCTGGGTGGCTGCGACCAGGTCATCGATCAGCGCAGGCGCGAGGAAGAAGGACAGCGCCCCCACCGCCAGGCGGCGCACCTGCGCATCGCTGTCCTGGAGCCGTTGGCGCAGCGGATCGACCGATTCCCCGCGGCGCAGGAAGGCGAGGGTCAGCACCGCCTCGCGGCGGACTTCCGGCGCAGCATCCGCCAGGGCGCCGATCAGCGGCTGCAAGGAGCTGGGCTCCTTGAATTCGCGCAGCGCGAAGATCACCCCGCGGCGCACCCGCGGATCACCATGGGTGATGGCGGCGAGCAGGGGCAGGGCGGCATCGGCTCCGCGGAATTCGCGCAGCGCCGCCTGCGCCGCCTCCTGGACCGCCTCGCTGCTGTCCGACAGCGCGGCGATGATGGCGGGGATCGCGCGATGGTCGCCGAGGTCCTCGAGCAGGCCGATGGCGAGGATGCGCACGGCACCCTCGGGGTCCGCGAGCGCCGCGATCAATGGCGCCAGCGCCCGCTCATCGAGCACCTCGTCGAGCTGGGCGAGCGCCACCTGGCGTACCGCCGCATCCGGGTTTCCGAGCTTTGCCAGGAGAGCGCTCTGCAGGTCGGTCATGGCATCAGCGCAGCAGCACGGGGATCTTGACCGTGATGGCGTCATTGGGGCAATCGATCTCGCAAGCGAGGCAATACCAGCAATCATCGTGTTTCATGGTCGCCTTGCTCGTCGCCAGATCGATGGCTAGGCAGTCGACCGGGCAGGATTCGACGCAGATATGGCAGCCGCTGACGCATTTGGCCGCATCGACGACGACCGGCACGTCGAAGCGGCGCACCGCCTGGGCGTTGCCGACGATCTTGGCCTGGGCGGCCTTGGCTGGTTCACGATTGGGAAGATCAGGCATGGGTGGTCCCGGTTGCTGATGGATCAGGTGTTCGCCGGCTCGGCGATGCGCAGCTGGGAATAGCTGTGCAGTTCGCTGTCGCTGACCGGCACCACATAGGGGGCCACCGGCCGCTCGAGGAACTGCATGGTGCCATCCTTGCCCCGGTGGAGGTTGACATGGACGAACCAGCGCGCGTCATCCCGTTCCGGGTAATCGAGGCGGTAATGGTACAGGCCCCAGCGGCTCTCAGTGCGGTAGAGCGACGACTTGGCCGCCATCACCGCGCAATCAAGGATGAAGCCGCATTCCGCCGCCCGCATCAGCTCGTGCGGGTTGGAGGCGCCGAGCTGGCCCAGCTCCTCGGCGGTGCGCGCGAAATGCAGCAGCCCCCGCTCGTAGCGGGTAGCGGTCTTGGGCGGCTGTAGGTAGTCGTTGACCAGCCGGCGGATCTTGTACTCGAGCTGATGCGGCGGGATCCCATCGGTGCGCGCCAGCGGCGCGAGGACCCTGGCGCGCTCGGCATCGATGGCCTCGCTGAAGCTCGCGGTCTCTGCACCGGCCCCGGCCACGTCCTTGCTGGCGATGTAGTCGAGGGCATGGCCAGCCGCGATCTTGCCGTAGGTCAGGGCGCCGAGCAGGTAGTTGTGCGGCACGCTGGCCATGTCGCCGGCGGCATAGAGCCCCGCGAGGGTGGTCTCCGCCCGCTCGTTGATCCATACCCCCGAGCCGCTGTGCCCGCTGCACAGTCCGATCTCCGAGATGTGCATCTCCACCAGGTCGTTGGCATAGCTGTGGCCCCGGCCGGCGTGGAAGCGCCCGCGGCTCGGCCGTTCCGTGCGGTGCAGCACGCGCTCGATCTCGGTGATGGTCTCGCCCGCCAGGTGGTCGAGCTTGAGGTAGACCGGGCCGCGCTGCGAATGGAGCTCCTTGTAGAACTCCAGCATCATTTGCCCGCTCCAGTAATCGCTCTTGATGAAGCGATGACCGAGTGCATTGACGGTATGTCCGCCGAGCGGTCCGGTGACATAGGCGCAGGCCGGACCGTTGTAATCCTTGATCAGGGGATTGATCTGGAAGCATTCGATGCCGGTCAGCTCGGCTCCGGCATGGTAGGCGAGGGAGTAGCCATCGCCGGCATTGGCCGGATTCTCATAGGTGCCGAAGAGGTAGCCCGAGGCGGGCAGCCCGAGGCGGCCGGAGGCGCCGCAGGCGAGGATCACCGCCTTGGCGCGGATGATCGCGAAGGCGCCGCTGCGCACGTCGAGGCCGAGCACGCCGGCGATGCGCCGCTGACCGCCGGACTCCTCCACCAGCAGGCGGGTGCCCATGATGCGGTTGACGACCTGCACGCCGGCGCGGCGGATCTGGCGGGTGAGGATCTTCTTGAGATCGTAGCCTTCGGGCATCGGCAGCACATAGCGGCCGTTATGGTGGACCTGCTTGACATCGAAGTCGCCGCTGGCGGTCTTCTGGAACTTCACGCCCCAGGCATCGAGCTGCTGCAGCATCGGCCAGCTGTTGACCGCATATTCCCAGATCGCGCGCTGATTGACGATGCCATCATTCGCCATGGTGATCTCGCGCACGTACTGCTCGGGCGTCGCATGGCCGGGGATGATGGCGTTGTTGAGCCCATCCATGCCGATGGCGATGGCGCCGCTGCGCTTGATGTTCGCCTTCTCCAGCAGCACCACCCGGCCCTTGGGCAGCGCCTCCTGGGCACGGATCGCGGCGGTGCAGCCAGCGCTACCGCCGCCGACCACGACGATATCGGCGGAGATGATGGTGTCGTCCATGCGGGAGGGGTCCGGGTGGGCACCGGAGAGGCGCCGGGGAGGGGTGCGGGATGATGGATGCGGAGAGGAGACGCGGCTCTGGGCTCAGGACCCGGCCTTGATGTAGACCCAGCCTTCCTCGACCCGGCGCACCACCTCGGCGATGCCCGAATCGACCAGGGTCACGCCGGGGGTGACCTGGGCGGGCGTGATGCCGCGCTGCCTGGCGGTGTTGCTGCAGAGCGTGACCTTGGGCCCGGTGGCCTCGATCCCGACCAGCCGCTTGGAGATGGCGGCGTTCTCGGCCAGCACCAGGCCAGCGCCCTTGCCATGAGCGACGATCTCGATCTCGACGTTCTCGGGGCCGAAGGCACGTTGCACGTTCTCCACGTTGTTCAGCACTTCATTCCAGCGCTCTTCGCCATCGATGGTGACCTGGAAGACGATGCGGTGCTTCTTGACCGCGGCGACGGCGGTCGGTGTGCCGGTGGCCGCTGCCGGGGCAGCTGCCGCCGCACCGGGGTTGGCGTCAGCGGCCGCCAGCTGGCCGATCGCGATGAGGAGGAGCAGAAGGGGGGTCAGGCGCATGGGATGCTCGCGGGGTGCATGGAGATCGTTGGGCGTATCCGTGATGATGATCCGGCAGCGGGACCTGCCATGTCCATCTCAATAACGCGTACCAGCCCGACGGGCTGGTCACAGGACCGCGGCGCCCGCAGCCTTGTTGTGTGCCATGGCTGCGGGCGCCGCGTCGCATGACGGGGTCCCCAGTGAGAGCTGGGGGAATTCCGTCAAAAAATCATGCTTTCTTGGCGGTGGCCGCTGGGACGTCGCTGGCCTTGACCTTCGAGAACCACCAATCGGTCACCTCGTATGCCGACTGCACGCGCTTCTCCGCATCGGCCTGCGTCACCGGCGGCGGGACGATGTAGGCGTCACCGGGCTGCCAGCCTTCGGGCGTGGCCAGGCTCTTCTCGGCATTGGCCTGCAGCGCCTGCACCAGGCGCTTGATCTCGGCGATGCTGCGGCCGGTGGTGAGGGGATAGTAGATGATGGCGCGCACATTCTGTGCCGGATCGATGACGAACACCGCCCGCACGGTGGCGGTGGCGCTGGCATTCGGATGGATGAGGCCATAGGCCTGGGCGACCTTGGTGCTCAGGTCGGCGATGACCGGGAAGGTGACCTTGACCTTGAACTTCTCCTCGATGGCGCGGACCCAGGCGATGTGGCTGTAGACGCTGTCGATGGACAGGCCGATGAGCTGGGTATCGAGCTTGGCGAAATCGTCGGCGGCCTTGGCGAAGCCGATGAATTCGGTGGAGCACACCGGGGTGAAGTCGGCGGGGTGGCTGAACAGCACCACCCATTTGCCCTTGTAGTTCGACAGGCTGATGTCGCCATGGGTCGAGGGCGCGGTGAATTGCGGTGCCGGATCATTGATGCGCGGCAGGCCCACCGTCTGCTGGACGGACGGGGTTGCCGGGCTGGGCGGGGTGGCGGTCGCTTGGGTCATGGGTTTCTCTCTCGGTCAGGTGGTGGGTGAATGCTGGGAGTTGGCGTTGACGAGGACGGGATGCGTGGGTGTGCGCAGCTTCGGCGATGCGGCAGGGGTTGCCGCCATGCGCGGCTTCGGCATGACGCTGGCAAGGGTGACATGGGAGAGCAGCGCGGACTGCTGTTCCTGGATCTTGATGAAGAGATGCCGCGTGGTGCAGGTGGCCTCATCATCGCAATCCCGGCAGCGGACATAGGCAGTGGTGCTCAGGCATGGGAGCGGATCGATCTGCTCATCGATGGCGCGGATGACCGAGAGCAGGCTGATGTCTTCGGGGCTGCCCTCCAGGAAATGGCCTCCGCCACGCCCTGCGCGGCTGCGCACCAGGCCTCCAATCCGCAACTGGACCAGGATCAGCTCGAGGAAACGCTCGGGGATCTGCTCGTCATCGGCGATGGTTTGCGCATGTACGGGCCCCTGCCCAACCCGCCGGGCGAGATGGACCAGCGCCTTTATCGCGTATTTGGCTCGATGCGTGAACATTCCTGTCAATTCCTCTAAATCATATCATTTATATAGGAATAAAAGTTTTATAAGTACACGCCTCTCCCTGTCAACGGTTAGCAACGCGATCCCTCACGATTCCCGAAACGCCACCGGGCTGCCCGAAGAGAGCGATAAGCTATCGGTGAACCGACCCAGACCTCTCACCATGCCGGGGAAGCACCAGATCGGAATCCAGGTCGCACGGGCGTTCAGGTCAGAGGCCGCAGGCCCAGGCGCTTCCCATTCCGCACGAACATCGAATGGCCGCCGCATCGTCCGGACACGAACGGCGTACTCTATTCCATGTGGCTTAAAAAAGCCCTCCTGGATGTCGGACCAGAATGGTTCCCCAACCCTAAGGTATCCGGCATCCAGGAGGGCAAGCTCATGAAAATCTCACCGCACATCGCCATCGCGTTCGCGGCTCAGGCCGCCCGCTGGGGAGCAGGGGGAGTGCCCCCCAGCGGTTGGAAAGGGACGGACGGCGTGGCGATCAGCTCAGTAGACCAGCTGGAGGCGCGAGACGACCAGATTCTCGTCGAGGCGATCGAAGGGATTGGCGACGGTGCCGCCTCCACCGCCCTTGAACTCGGTGTGCTCGTAGTCGAGATAGATCTCGACGTTCTTGTTGAGTAGCCAGTTCAGGCCAACTGCCAAGGCAGTCGCTTCGCGCGACGACTTGGTGATGTTCGCATCGGTCGCCCCGCCTGCGCCAGGAGCGAAGGCTTGGCTGCCGACCTGAAGGTGGTTGACGCGGGCGACCAGCTCCCAGGCGCCCCAACCGCCCTTGTTCACATCGGCCAGGGGAGTGACGCCGTTGTAGGACGCCTTCTCGCCGGTCAGGTACCAGCCGGCCGAGATCTGGTAGGCCTTGTCGGTCACATACGGCTGGGTGACGCCGATGCCGCCGATCCGCTGCTTCGAGACGACGTACTCGTCGAGGGTGGAGAAGGGGCCGGCGGCCCAGTACAGCTGCGGCGAGTAGCGGATATGTTCGCCGTTCGCGAAGACACCGGTGTTGTACGAGAAGAAGGTCAGCTGGCCAGTCGTCTTGAAGGTCGGCAGGGCGCTGGTGGTATTGGTGGCGGCGGGATATCCGCCGCCGGCCGCAACTGTCACTCCGGCAGCTGAGCCGGTTTCCTTGCCATAGGTGCCGGAGACGCCGATGTTGAGGTCGGTGAGCCATCCGATGCCGCTGGTGGCGAAGGGTGCGATCAGGATGCGTCCTTCGCCGTCCTTGCCCGAATTCTCGTCATTGTAGATGTTCGCATTGCCATCGACGCCGCCATTGAAGACGCCGATCTGGTAGAAGAAGATGCCGCCGAGGAGCTTGCCGCTGAGCTGCACGCCGTCGTCGCGGCCGGGGACCAGCAGGGAGGCCAGGCCCAGCTCGACGAACGCATTGTAGGGTGAATACTGCAGGTACTCGAGGCCGACCGGGCTCTTGAACTGGCCAGCCGAGATCACGAAGGCCGGATCGATGCGCGCCGTCACGACGGCATCGAGCAGGATCGGACCATTGACATAGCTGTTGGTGTAGAGCGATTGGGTCGGGGCGAACTCGGAGAGGAGGCGGAAGTCGAAGATGTCGCCGAGTGTCGTCGTGATCTCCGGCCGGGCATGCCGGATCAGGAAGGTGTTGGCCGCCCCGCCGGAGCCGTTGTAGGAATTGATGTAGCGCTCATCATCGGAGAAGTAGCGGTAGTCGAAATCGACATAACCGCCTACGCGCAGCTTGGCGCTCCCATCCGCCGATTCGATCACGAAGCCATGGGCGGCATCCGCCCGGACCACGGCCAGGGGCGCCTGGACGCCTTGAGCCTGGGAAGCCGCCGGGGTGGCAGTCGCATCACCCTTCGCTGCGGCGACCTGCTTCTTGAGATCCTGGATCTCCTGCTCCAGCGCCTTGAAGTGGGCTTCAACCGCGGGCGAATCGCCATCGGCGGCTGAGAGTATCGGGTTACTGGCGATCCCAAAGATCGGAATGAGCAGGGCTGCCAGGGTGGGTGAGCGGAAATGGTGCATTTAGTGGGGGCCTTGATGTCCTGCCTCCGGAGGTCCGGTAGGTGAGAACAAAGGAGGTGGTGGTTGGATGATCCTGCAGTGGTCTGCTGGGAAGTATCGATGTAGTTTAGGAGTTCTTGGTCTGGTCCTTGCGCTGGCTGAGACGCAGTCGTTCGATGCGGTCAATCTGCACGATGCGGCCATCATGGATCATCGCCGTGATCTGTCCGAAACGCAGCGAGCGCAGCTGGCGAAGCACTTCGATTTCCGATGCCGATTGGGTGCCCGGGCCATTGGTCTGGTCAACGATGGACATGGGGCGTCCTCCTGATTGCACTGCATTGCAGCCTCAGGCGCTGCGAGCGCCCGTTTATTAGACCCCAATTCCCATGTGTCAAGTAGGAATAAAAATCCGCCAATTACCGGGCTGGCGTCTCCATCTTCGGATTCCTCGGCGAGTGGCCCCAGTCTTGGTCGCCAGGCGTCCGCAAGTGGCAGTAATTGCAGGCACCTCGACGAAGTGGGCGAGGCCAATGGAAATGCGGATGGAAACTTGCTTTGGGCGATGGCCGCATGGCGGGACAGCTGAGGTTCAGGACGCCGATTCGTGAAGCGACGCTCGGTCGACAGCTCACCTAACCGGACTGCTTGCGATGAACCGGCTTGCCCTTGGACACGTCGGCAAGGGTGGTTGCGCCCATGATTTCCAGAGCGGCTTCATGGACGCCTCTGAACAGGAGCCGGGCCCCGCACGTCTTCTCGTCGGGGCAGTCCTCGCAACGAGAGTAGGCGGTCTTGCTCAGGCAGGGCAAAGGTGCGATCGGGCCATCGATGGCGCGCACCACGGTGAGGAGATCGATATCAGCGGCTTCATGGATCAGCTCATGCCCCCCATTCTTCCCGATCTTGCTCCGGATGATCCCGCTATTGCGCAGCTGGAGCAGGATGAGTTCGAGGAATTTGTTGGGGATATGCTGCTGCGCTGCGATCGATCCGGCTGATACTGGTCCTTTGCCCCGATGTTCGACGAGATGGAGTAGTGCTTTGATGGCGTACTTGGCACGATGGGTGAGCATAATGCGGGTGCGGTTCCGGTGGTTCGGCCGCCATAGGGCAGCGGATGGCGATTCTGTGCGGCTGGCCGATCAATGTACGAAGATGTTACAAATACTATCCTTCCGATCGAATTCGTGGTTTTATATGACCGGGCCTTATACGGTCAACCCAGAGCGCGCAAATAATGCAGCTATTGCGCCAGCGACGCGATTGGATTCCGCACGCTGCCGATGGTTGCCATCGTCGAGCACGGTGCCCATCGTCTACCCGTCGGCCAATCCACCTCGATCTGGCGTCGATGCCCTGTGGCCGGAGTGGAAGACTGAACGCTGCCGAACAAGGACGCCGATCTCCATCCGCACGCATTCATTGTGCTGAGGGGATCGCGCTCTGGGAGTCAAGCGTGGTCGGAGTTGGCGCTCGTGAGCAATGGTGAGCTTCCTTGAACACGCCGATGGCGAAGCAATCGCATCCGTGGTGGACGAGGAGAATCGCTGTGCTTTTTCCGCAAGCGGCACCGTCCCCTGGTCCGCACTGAGTGGCCGCGATCTCACCAGTGCAACAACAGCCTTGCCTCGTGGGTGTTGGCTAAGCAGCAGGCTGCGGCGCCCGAACCGCCAAAATCGCTCCCGCTGATTGGCATGGCGACCGCTAAAGGGCGGACTCGAGCACGATTACGCTCGCCACTCCACATCCCGATCTTGAGCAGCGGTCATCCGTGTCGCTCCTTCTTTCCACCACCATGACTACAAACCTCTGAGCGATTTGGCCGATCCGCGCCTGCGGATTGACTGCCGGTCCACTCGAGTCCGCAGTCACCATGACACCCCACCACTACTCATGAAATACTCTGTCATCGCCCTATCCTCCACCCTCCTCGTCATCGCCACATCGGCGCACGGTGGGGATGCGCCGCCGGTTCCTCCCAATCCAGCGGCCGGCGCAACTGCCCATGGTGGAGATGCGCCTCCGGTACCTCCTCCCGCCAACGCAGGGCCCGATACCCTCGAGACGCTGAAGAAGCGCATCGACGCCCTGGAGAAGGAGGTCAAGAAGTCGAATGAGAATGCCGTCACCACCGATGACGTGAACGGTGTCAACAATACGCTGCAGACCTTCCTCTACCAGTACCAGCGCGACCGCGATACCGGCCAGACCACCACCGCATTACGCCAGCTGCAGATCGGTGGCGTCGTCTATCTGCGCGGTGACGTCGAGAGCAAGCCCTACAATCTGGGCAATGGGCAGGCGACTTCAATCACGCCGACGCCGACGACGTTCAGCAATAGTTCGCCGGTCGTTGCTGGACGCCGGGATACCTTCGACGTCTACCAGGCCACCCTCTTCTTCCAAGGCAACCTCTATCGCGATTATGGCGAAGGCCGCAACCTGACCTTCCGCGTCGCCGCCAACTCGACGCCGGGCGTCAATCCGTCGGGTGATAACGTCTCAAATACGGCGCCCCTCAGCCTGACCGACGCCTATCTGGTCTACCAGTTCCTGCCCACGCTCGATCCGGCTGGCGACACCATCAGCGCGACCTTCGGTCAGCAGCTGCTGCCGTTCGGCCTGGAAGCCCAGGCCGATGAGAGCTTGCGCCCGGTCATCGTCTCGGCCCAGTTCGCCATCCAGGCTGGCGAGGTCGGCCAGCGCGAGACCGGCCTGATCCTGCGCGGCTCCCATGACATCTCCTTCGACTACGGCTACAACTACGGTTCTCCGCTCTTCACCTGGGCGCTGGGTCTGGTCAATGGCGGCGGCATCAACCGCGCGGATGACAACAACTACAAGGACCAAGTCGGACGCTTCGAGTTCAAGATCCCGACCGACTACAACAGCTGGGTGCGCGAGGTGCGCTTCGGCGTGTCCGCCTACCATGGCCGTCAGAATCTGACCGGAGCGACGCCAGCGACGGCTGTGGTCGACAGCGATACCGGTCCGGCGCCGGGCACCCCCGTCACCGTCTCGGTCCCCTCTACGACTTACTATGCCGGTCAGGGGCAGAAGAACCGCTACGGATTCGACGTCTATTACAACCACAATCCTTTCGGTTTCACATTTGAATACATCGTGGCCCGCGACGATGCGCTGTTCAACAACAATCTCACGGGCGGGAATCCGACCTTCAGCCATCTCGTCGCGCCCACCTCGCTCGCCACCGCCCAGAAGTACACCCGCATCAGCAATGACTACGTTGCGACCGCTTACTATCAGTTCGGCGAGCAGTTCCTCAACAACGCCAAGCTGCAGGGCCGGTTTGACGACTGGTACCCGAAGACCTACCAGTTCTTCTTCCGCTATGACCGCTACGACAATGATCTGAACATTGAGAATGACACGACCGACATCTATACCCTTGGCTTCAACCTGTGGTTTGCCCAGACCACCAAGCTGCAGCTCAACCTGATCCACAAGACCTATCACGACGGTGGAGTCCAGGTAGCGAACAAGGCGACGGTCACTGAGAACGAGGCGCTGCTTCAGTTCCAGTACGGATTCTGATCCCTCCATCTCCATACACCAATTCACAAGGATTACCCATGATACGCATCTTACACCTCTTCACCGCGGCGCTGCTCCTGGCGTCTCTGGCGAGCGCCGCGGACTATCCGACGGTGATCCGCATCGGCTACCCGGGGGTGGCCAATGACAACTATTCACCGGTCGGCACCGCGACCGCCGGCACCCTGGCCGCCAAGGGCATCCTCGAGGACGAGTTCAAGAAGGAGGGCATCAAGATCGAATGGACCTTCTTCAAGGGCGCTGGGCCGGCGCTCAACGAGGCGCTGGCGAACGGGCTGCTCGATTTCGCCGCCGGACTGGGCGACCTCCCGGCCATCGTCCATCGTGCGGGCGGGATCACGACCGAGGTCCTGGCCACGAACTACCGCGGCCAGACCACCTACATCGTGGTTCCCAACGATTCGCCGGCGAAAGAGCTCAAGGACCTCAAGGGCAAGAAGATCGCGATCTTCAAGGGCACCAACGTGTCGCTCTCGTGGGCGAAGATCCTCAAGGATCAGGGTGTCCAGGAATCCGATTTCCGCACCCTCAACCTCGATGCCGGCACCTCGCGCTCGGCCATCGCGACCAGGGACGTCGACGCATACGTCGGCGGCAATGACGTCTTCCAGCTGCGCAACCGCGGTGTGGGCAAGATCATCTACGGCACCCCGGGCCGCAGCCCATTCCTCGGGCGCTTCTCCACCTTGAATGTGGTGGACACGTTCGAGAAGAAATACCCCGATGTCGTCCAGCGCTTCGTCAATGACTGGGTGAAGGAGGCGGCCTGGGGTTCCAAGGAGGAGAACCGCCTCGATGTCTTCCGCTGGTGGGCGAAGAACGGCCAGTCCTGGCAGGATTACAAGGAGGATCTGGGCAGCGACACCCTGGCTTCCCACCTCTCGCCGCTGCTGGATGCGCACTTCTACTCGCATTTCACCTCCGGAATCAAGGTCTCGCTGGACAACAAGCTCATCCGCCAGCCCTTCGAGGTCAAAGACTGGGTCAACGATACCTATCTGAAGAAGGCGCTGAAGGAGCAGGGGCTCGAAACCTTCTGGTCGACCTATGACGATGGCGGCAAGCTCGCCGTCAAGGGTGTGGTACAGTAGCATCGTTTCGGTCACAGCGATCGCCGGCATGGGTGAACCCCATGCCGGCGACTGCCGTAGGCTGAGGTCCCGCTTGCTCGACTCCGGAGTTCCCATGAATGCTCAGGCCACCCAATTGGCGCTTGGATCCCCGACCCTCTCACCGGTCCGTACCTGGATCGTTCCGCGTTGGATCGGCCAGTCGTTTGCGGTCACGGCGCGCACCCTGTTCCTGCCACTGCTCATCCTGGGCCTGTGGCAGCTGACCTCGTGGCGTGGATGGATCGCACCGCAAATCCTGCCCGCCCCCACCATCGTCTGGGCGACGTTTGTCGAGCTGATCCGCAGCGGCGATACCCCGACCAATCTGCTCATCAGCTTGGAACGCGTCGGGTGGGGATTCCTCGCCGGCGGCTCGATCGGCCTGGTCTTCGGCATCCTCATGGCCCAGTTCCCATCTTTCCGCGCCTATGTCTATCCCAGCTTCACCATCTTCACGCAGGTCCCCGCCCTGGGCTGGATTCCGCTGCTGATGATGTTCGTCGGCATCGGCGAGGCGCTCAAGATCATCATCATCGCCAAGGCGGCCATGGTGCCGGTGGCGATCAATACGTTCCAGGGCATCCGCAATATCCCGGAGAACCACTTCGAGGTCGCATCGGTCTTCCGCCTCACGCGGCTCCAGGTGGTGCACAAGGTGATCCTGCCAGCCGCACTCCCCAGCATCTTCACCGGCCTGCGCTATGGATTGACGCATGCCTGGCTCGCCCTGGTCACGGTCGAGCTGCTGGCCTCGAGCGAAGGCATCGGCTTCCAAATGGTCTGGGGTCGGCAGCTCTTCCAGCTCGATGTGGTCATTGCCAGCATCCTGGTCATCGGCATCGTGGGACTGTCCATCGATCTGGTCTTCAGCCTCATCGAATCGCGCCTGCTGCGCTGGCGCCGCGCGGCCTTCTGAGACGACTGGACCAAACATGAGCATCTCCCGGCCCATCCCGATCCCGTCCACGCCCCTGATCAGGCGCGCCGCGGCATTCCAGGCCGCCCTTCGGCGACCGGACTATCGCGGACTCTACTTGCCTGCGGCGCTGGTCGTGCTGTGGTCGCTGGCGACCTATTTCGGATGGGTGGATACGCGCATATTGGTCAGTCCGCTGGAGACGCTCAAGACCGCTTGGCACCTCCTGATCAGCAAGATGCTGTGGGTCAGCCTCGGGTACAGCCTCGCACGGGACGCCTCCGGTTTCCTCGCCGGCAGCATCATCGGCCTGCTGCTCGGCACGCTGCTGGGGACGTCGCGCCTGGCTGATCGCCTGATCTCCCCGACCTTCCATGCCTTCAAGCAGATCGCGGTGTTCGCCTGGATCCCGCTGATCGCCGTGTGGTTCGGACTCGGCGAGCCGGCCAAGATCGCCTTCATCGCCCTGGTGGTGTTCCCACCGGTCCTGCTCAACACCTTCGATGGCATCCGCTCGGTATCGCGCGATTACATCGAGGTCGCACGCGCCTTCGAATTCAGCACGCTCCAGCAGTCCCTGCGCGTCATCCTGCCGGCGGCGTTGCCGCAGATCTTCACCGGCTTGCGGCTGGGATTGATCTATGCCTGGCTCGCGACCATCGGCGCCGAGTACTTCCTCAAGGCCGCTCCGGGGGTCGGGAATATCCTGATCGACGGCCGCGAGAAATTCCTCATGGACCAGGTCATCACCGGGGTGGCCGTCGTCGCAGCGGTGGGATACGTCTTCCATTATCTGACCGCGCGGCTCGAGAAGCGCCTGCTGAGCTGGCGTACGCGCACCGACGTCCCCTGATCCTGCCACCCTCCCTTTCCTGAAGCGGACTATCCCATGGCCAAGCCCGGCACTCTCAGCATCGTCAACGTGTCGAAGAAATATAAGGTGAGCGGCCGAGAATTCCCCGTACTCGAGGATATCTCGCTCGATATCGCACCTGGCGAATTCGTCAGCGTGGTGGGCAGCAGCGGTTGCGGCAAATCGACCCTGCTACGCCTGGTGATGGGTCTGGATAACGGCTACCAGGGGGAGATCCTCCTCGATGGCGTCAAGATCAAGGGCCCCGGCCTCGACCGCGGCATCGTCTTCCAGGAGCATCGCCTCTTCCCCTGGCTGAATGTCGAGAAGAACATCGGATTGGCGCTGCAGAATTCCCCGCTCTCGCCCGCCGCCAGGCGCGATGCCATCCGGGAGCACATCGAACTGGTGGGGCTGGTCGGTTTCGAGAAGGCGCTGCCCAATCAGCTCTCGGGCGGCATGTCGCAACGGGTCGCGATCGCCCGCGCCCTGGTCAACCGCCCCGAGATCCTGCTGCTCGATGAGCCCTTCGGCGCGCTGGATGCGATCAACCGCACCAAGCTGCAGGCGGAATTGCAGCGCATATGGCAGGTCGAAGGCATCACCATGGTCCTGGTCACCCACGATGTCGAGGAGGCGGTCTTCCTCGGCGATCGCATCGTGGTGATGCAGCAGCGTCCTGGCCGCATCAAGCGCATCGTGCCGGTGACCAAACCCCATCCCCGCACCCGCAATGATTTCGATCTGCTCCAGATCCGTGAGAGCGTGGTGGCCGAATTCTCGAATGTGGCGGTCGAAACGGTCATCGCCTGAGCGCGAAGCGCTGGGAAGCGGAGAGAGCGGATCATGCCCATCGAGTTCAACTGGTACCTGCCGACCCACGGGGATGGCCGCCGGTTGGTCAACAGCAGCGCCGCCATCTACCAGGATGGCGCCAAGACGATCCCGGGGAATTCGGGCTTCCGTCCGGCGACACCCGATTACCTGGCGCAGGTCGCGCAGGCGGCCGAGAGCGCCGGCTTCCATGCCGTCCTCATCCCGACCGGATCCTCCTGCCACGATTCCTGGCTGATCGCGGCTGGACTGGCGCGCGAGACCAGCCGCCTGAGCTTCCTGGTCGCATTCCGCCCCGGTGCCGTGCTCCCGGCGGTGGCGGCGCAGGGCGTCCAGACCCTGCATGAGCTGACCGGCGGCAGGCTGCTGCTGAATGTCGTCACCGGCGGCAGCGAGAGCGAGCAGAAGGCGTACGGCGACTTCCTCGACCATGACCAGCGCTACGAGCGGACCGATGAGTTCCTCACCATCGTGCGCAGCGTCTGGCAGGGGCGCACCGGCGCTGGCATCGACTTCCAGGGGCGGCACTACCGCCTTCAGGGCGGCGGGCTGCTGCGCCCGCTCAGGGATCCTCCGGCGCTCTACTTCGGCGGTTCATCGGCCATCGCCGAGCAGGTGGCGGCCCGCCATGCGGATGTCTATCTGCAATGGGGGGAGCCTCCGGAGCAGTTCACCGCCAACATCCAGCGCGTCCGCGAAGCCGCAGCGGTTGCGGGCCGGACCCCGCGCTTCGGCTACCGCGTCCATGTCATCGCCCGCGACACCGAGGAGCAGGCCTGGGCCGAGGCCGAGCGCCTGCTGCGCGAGGTGCCACGCGATGCGATCGATCGCAGCCAGGCACTCCTGGCGGCCTCGCAATCGGTCGGCCAGGCGCGCATGCGGGCCCTGCATCAGGGGCGCTCGCTGAGCAACGTGCGCGATCTCGAGATCAGCCCCAATCTCTGGGCTGGAATCGGCTTGGTGCGCGGGGGTGCCGGTACCGCCATCGTCGGCAGCCACCGCCAGGTGGCCGAGCGCTTCGAGGAATACCATGCCCTGGGCATCGACAGCTTCATCCTCTCAGGCTACCCGCATTTGGAGGAAGCCTATCGTTTCGCGGAGTTGGTAATGCCGCTTTTGCCGTTGGCCCATGGTCATGAGCGCCTTAGAGTTAGGGGCAACAATACGGGTCCGTTTGGCGAGACGATCGCGGGCGACCTGCGACCGCAAGCCGCACAGTCGTGATATTCGAAGCCCGTTCGCGCGTCGCCGTGATCGGCGGCG
>PLEW01000149.1:0-36898 GCA_003136555.1 Planctomycetota bacterium
GAGCAGGATGAGCAGCCCGGTCAAGCCGGCCGCGATCAAGCCCTCGGTCAGCACGCCCTTGATCGCGGCGATGACGAAAACCGATTGATCGGAAAGCAGGTCGAGGCTGAGTTCGGTGGAGACCGTGGTCATGACCTGGGCGATGGCGGTACGGGCTCGAGCGACGATCTCGACCGTCGATGCGCCGCCGACCTTGCGGATGAACTGGATCACCCCGCGCCGTCCATCGACCCGGGCCAGGCTGGTCTGGGGGGTGAATCCATCACGGACGGTGGCGACATCGTGGAGGAAGACCGTGCCACCCGCGCGCTGGCGCAGCGGCAGATCGTTGAACTCGGCGACGCTGGCGGGATTGCTGTTGAGGCGCACCGGGTATTCGCGATCGCCGATCTTCGCCGAACCGGCGGGCAGCACGAGGTTCTGGTTGGCGAGGATGTCGGTGACCTCCCCCGCCGACAGGCCATAGGCCTGCAGGCGCTTGGGATCGAGATCGACGATCACGCCGCGCTGCCGGCCGCCATAGGGGTTGGGNNCCGGTGCGGATGAAATTGTTGGCAATGTCGAAGATCTGCTGCTCGTTCAAGGTCTCCGAGCCGAGCGAGGTCATCAGCACCGGAACGTTGGCGGCATTGAATTTCATCATGATCGGCGGCGTCATGCCGGGCGGCATGGCGCGGATCGCCGATTCGCTGATCGAGGTCACCTGGGCGATGGCGAGATCGANNCCGGGCAGGGACTGGCTCTCGATATGCTCGATATCGTTGACCGTGGTGGTGATGAAGCGCTCGAAGCCGGAGATGACGCGCTTCTCCATGTCATCGGGAGACATGCCATTGTAGGTGAAGACCACGGCGACGATCGGGATGTCGATCTCGGGCAGCAGATCGGTGCCCATGCGGCGGATGGTGATCACCGCCAGCAGGATGGTGATGATCGCGATCACCACGAAGGTATAAGGGCGCCGGAGCGCTAGGGCGACGAGCCACATGCAGGTTGCTGCCGTCCTCGAGGTGATGTCTGCGGGGATGCGCCCGGAGCGGTCCGGACGCGGAAGTGGGACACCGGATGGGCAGGGACAGCACCCATGCTTGCGCGTCTTGTGCCAATGCGGGCGCGGTACCCATGGCGCAGCCGGGCATCACTGGCTGGCTGGGCACCACCTCCCCAGCAGGGCTGGTTGCGCCATCAGCACTAGGGTTGCCATGCATGCCACCCCGATGGGCTCCCCGGGATAGCCCTTGGCCGGCCCCGGCGGCGATGCGCGAGGGCTGGCCTCTGCGCCCTGCGCGATGGCTTGGCGTCAGGCCCTGGGCAGATCCCCAGGCCGGCGCGCGACCAGGGCATGGCCCTCGACCACCTCGTTGATCAGACCATCGGCGGTGGCATGGGGCGCTAAGGCGGTGCGTACCCGCAAAGCCAGATCCTCCTTGCTGAAGCCCGGGGTGCCATGCCATACCTTGCCGAAGGACAGGGCGCGGTCGACGAAGTGCTCGATGGGGGTCGAACGGCGTTCGAGCACGGAGATGCGCTCGAGGTGGCTGAACGGGGAGTTCAGCAGGATGGCCTCGTGGATGGGCTCCCCGCGCAGCTTGGCCAGTGCGCTCTCGTCCTTGCCATAGCTGTCGAGCAGCGCCTCGAAGGCCGGGCGCCAGGCGTTATCGGGCACCTCCGGGAAGCGGTCCCCGATGAGCGCCACCGCCCCTCCGGCATCGGTGATAGCGTCGAGCGCCAGCAGCGTGGCCGCGCGATCGGTCCAATGGAACGATCTGCCGAAAGTGGTCAGGCGGACACGCCCGAATTGCGAGCCGATGTCGTAGGAGGTCCCTTGGGTGAAGGCGATCGCAGCGCCGGCGCGCTGGGCATTGGCACGTGCCACCTCCAGCATCTCCAGCGAGGGATCCAGGCCGGTGACGGTGCCCGCGTGGCGGGCGAAATCGATGGCCAGGAAGCCCGGTCCGGTGCCGACGTCGAGGACGGCATGCGCGCGCGTCAAACCGATCACGGCTGCGATCCGCTGGCTCAGGAGGCGGGGGTAGACCGGGCGCCCGGTGGAATAGTAGCGCGCGGCATCCTTGAACCGGGTGGGATAGAAGTTCTGGCGGGTGGCGGTGGTCATGGCGTGGTCCGGATTGCGAGGTGATGGGAGACGATGGAGATAGCGCAGGGAATGCCGGAGGCGGATCACATCAGGAGCGCGATTCCGCCCCTGGCAGGGTGCGGCGCTGTTGCCTATGCAGCGGCCGGTGCTTCGCGGCTGGCGCGGATGCAACAGCAGGCGCTCTGCCTGCCGGCCGATCCGGCAGGTCCACAGGGGACGATCATCCGGGAATCCAGGCGAGATCGGGGCGCGGGAATGCGCCCCGCGAGAGCTCGAGCTGATGCGCCGCCCGCAGGACCAGCCCGTCGTCGCCGAAACGTCCGACCAGCTGGACGGCAACCGGCAACCCGTCCGATGAGAGGCTGATGGGCAGGCTGATCGCCGGCTGGCGGGTCAGGCTGAAGGTCCCGACGTAGGATGGCGTCGACCAGCCCGACGGCCGGACGCTGCCAGGAACCGGCAGCAGGGGAGCCACCGTCGAGGTCGCAGGCGTCAGCAGCAGATCGATGTGCTCGAAGGCCACCGCGACCGCATCGGCCAGAGCGACCCGGGCCGCCTCCGCTTCGAGATAGGCGATGCCGGTGAGCGCCTCTCCTTCGGCTGCCCGCTGCTGGACTTCCGGACCGACGAGATGCCGATTTCCGGCAGGGATGCCACGTACGGTGAGCGCGGCCCGTCCGGCCGCGAGGGTGCGCAGGATCGGCCCGGCAGGGGGGAGATCCAGCGTCACCTCCTCGACCAGGGCGCCGATCCCGCGCAATCGGTCGACGGCGGCGGAGAAGGCGCGGGCGACATCGGGATCGAGATGGGGCGCACCCGCATGCTCAAGCGCGACCGTGTATCCGATGCGTACGCCATCCAGCGATTCGGCGAGCTGCTGATGCCAGGGACGCGGCGGCTGCGGGAGATGGAAGGGATCGCGGCGGTCCGGCCTGGCCAGCACGCCGAAAAGCAGGGCGGCATCGCTGACCGAGCGCGCAATGGGACCGACATGGGCGGGCACGCCGATGAATGAGGCCGGCGCGTGCGCCACACGGCCGAAGGTGGGCTTGAAGCCGACCACGCCGCTATAGGCGGCGGGTGTGCGGATCGATCCGCCGCCATCGGTCCCCACAGCGATCGGACCCAACCCTGCGGCGACCGCCGCGACGGCGCCCGAGCTGCTTCCTCCCGGTGTCCGCGCAGGATCCCAGGGATTATGGGTGGCGCCGCCGCTGCGGCCCTGCGCATGGCCCCCGAGCCCGAATTCGGCCGTCGCCGTGGTGCCCAGGATCACCGCGCCATGCTCGCGCAGTCGCGCTGCGGCAGGCGAGTCGGCATGTGCCGGGAGGTAGGAGGTCGCCAAGGAGCCGCGCCGGTTCGGCCAGCCGGCGACAGCCAGCAGGTCCTTGAGGGACACCGGCACGCCATCGAGCAGCCCTGATGGATGACCCCGAAGCCAGCGCTCGGCGGACGCTGCCGCAGCCTCACGCGCCGTCTCCACTGCCACCTGTGCGAATGCGCCCAGGTGGGGATCGGTCCAGGCGATGCGCTCGAGGATGGCATCGATCACCGTCACCGGGGACAATGATCCTGCCCGATAGCGCTCGATCAGCTCGCCGGCGCCGAGTTGGGATAGCGTGTCGGTGTCGGTGACGGAACTCGCGGTCTTCGGGTTGGTGTGGGTGGCCATATGACGAGCAGAGCAACCTCCATGCCGAATCCCGCGGTATCCCCGCATGGTGGTGGTTGATGGCCCGTTCGGCCTCGGGCGGGCATGCCGGGAAGGCATCGCATTCTGGTCCTCAGCGGCGTCTTGCCTGCGCGCCGCTGGGTGCTGACCGGGAACGGCCGCTGTTCACGCCCTTCTCGACGCCGTGCAGCTGGAGCTGCGCCAAGCTGGTGATGGTCGGCAGCGACTGCTGTGGCTGGGCCTGGTTCCGATTCAGCCACCAGCCACCCAGCCCGGCGGCGATGGCCGCCCGCGCATCGAGCTCCGGATGGTCACCAACATGCAGCGCGTCCCCTCCATCGACACCGAGCGCCCGGCATGCGGCGTGGAAGATGGCCGCGTCCGGCTTGCGTACGCCCATGCTGTCGGGATCGGCGACGATGCGGAAGCGATCGCGGATGCCGACCGTCCTGAGCTTGCTCTCCGGCAGTCCGGCCTGGCTATTGGTGATGACGCCCAGGGGCAGCTGCGCCAGGCGGTCGAGGGCCGGGATGACGTCGGCGAAGAGCCGTGTCCCGCAGCGATAACCCTCGAGATAGGTGGCGAAGCGCCGGTCGGCCTCCTCATCGCCGAGATCGGGCAGCGCGAAAACCTGGCGCACGCGCGCCCGCCGCTGTTCGGGAAAGGTCAGCTCGCCGCGCACGAAGCGGGGGTAGATGAGCGCGAAGGCGGTCTGCCAGACGGCGTAGTGGTCGGTCCCTGCGGGCAGATCGCCGCTATGGGCCGAGCAGACGCATTCAGCGCCATGCCGGACCGCCGCCTGATCATCGATGAGCGTGTCATCGAGGTCGAAGAACAAGGCGCGGACCGTCATGGATCAGCAGGCGGTCCAGGCGCTGCCTCGGCTGCGATGATCGTGCGTCGCATGTGCGCCAGCAGCTGGATGGCGAGGAGGCAACCGCCTCCCGGGCGTCGGCTCACCGCTCACGCGAGGGAAGCTCGATGCTGCACCACCTCCTCGAGCGGGAAACGCACCTTGGCGGCATGGGCATTGGCGTCATTGGCGGCATGGTATCCGGCCGTGGCGAGCACCACGCTGCGGTATCTGCCGCCATCCAGGCCCAGCAGGCGGTCATAGGCGGCGGGATCGAAGCCGCCGTGGGCGCAGGTATCGATGCCGAGCAGGATGGCCGAGGTGAGGAACTGGCCGAGCGCGATGTGCACCTGGTAGCGGGCGGACTCCACGGCGTGGAAGCCGGGACGCGGCGTGGTGACGAGGTTGGCCGTCAGGCGCTGACGCTGCGCCTCGATCTGATCGGCCGGGGTTCCGCGCACCTCACCGACACGCGCGAGCCAACGGTCGATGTCCGTGCTGTCGAGGGAGGTGCGGGCGAGGAAGACCACCAGGTGCGAGGCATCGGCGATCTGGCGCTGGCCGAAGGAGTGCGGCACCAGCTGCTCCCGTACGGCGCGGTCGGTTATGACCAGGAAGCGCCAGGGTTGCAGGCCGCTGGAAGAAGCCGAATAGAGGAGGGCCTGCTCCAGGGCCGCCCAATGGCTGGCAGGGATGGTGCGGGCAGGGTCGTATTTCTTGGTAGCATAGCGCCGCTGGCTGAGGGCGATGAGCTGATCGGGTTCGAGGACGGGGACCTGGTCGGCGACCAGCCTCGGTACGGGGGCTGCGGCGGAGACGGGTGAGGGAGCGGTCATAGCGGATCCTGGGTTGGCATGATTCTGGCAGGTGCACCGTTGTGTCGGGGAGCTCCTGCCATTGGGCCAAGGCTGAGCACCTCGGCGGTTCGGCTCGCTTAAGCATTTTCCGTGCCGAGATGGGGCCGTCGAAATGGGGCGATTACACCGCGAAAACCCGTCCGCCAGGCAGCACACTGTCACCAGCCCTGCTGCCCTGGCAACAGACGCTCGCGGCGAGAGCGATGCGCAGGACGAGCGATCTGGCACCACTTTCGCTCGTGCTGCCCAATCACATATGGAGATACCATGCCGGTTGCTCTGGCCAGCGAAGTCGACGCGCTCACCGTCGAGCTCTTCACCCCCAATCTTGGTGCGACCATTGCAGGAGTGGATCTCCGACGTCCGGTGCAGGATGCAGTGGCCGGCCGCCTGCAGCATGCGCTCCAGCTGCATGGCGTGCTGTTCTTCCGCAATCAGGATCTGAACAGCGCGCAGTTCCTCGCGGCGGCCAAGCTGTTCGGCGAACCGCTGCGCCACAACCCCTACCTGCCATCGCTGCCTGAGCATGATGGGGTCGAGATCATTGAGTCGGGCACCGCCGGCCGCCGCATCCTGGCCAATGAGAGCTGGCATAGCGATGTCACCTGGGTGGCGCCGCCGCCCCAGGCCACCGCGATCTATGGCGCGGAGCTCCCGGCCTTCGGCGGGGACACGGTGTGGTCCAGCGCAGGCGACGCCTATGACGCGCTCGATCCGCGCCTGGCCGCCTACCTCGAGTCGCTGACGGCGGTGAACGTCGTCGATGCCAACGGCCATGCACGCATCGACGGACAGGATGACTACCTCACCACCCTGCGCGCCAAGCATCCGCCGATCGATGTGCCGGTCATCGTCGCGCACCCGGTCACCGGGCGGAAGACCATCTTCGTCACCGAACTGCATACCCTCTACATCAAAGGCGTCAGCCGCACCACCAGCGAGAGCCTCCTGCGCCTGCTCTATGGCCTGATCAGCGATCCGGTGCGCCAGGCGCGCTTCACCTGGGAGCCGAGCACATTCGTCATATGGGACAACCGCCTGGTGCAGCACCGCGGCATCCACGATTATGGGGTCCAGCGCCGCATCCTCTGGCGGGCGACCCTGGCATGAACCTGCTCCGCCTCGCCGCTGCGGCCGTCATCATGGTTGCGGCAAGCACATCCCCGCTGGTCCTGCAGGCCGAGGATCGGCCGCCGTCCATCCGCATCGGGCTGCCGACCGTGGGCGTGGGCGGCAAGCCGTACATCGGCGGCACGGTGGTCGCCACCGTGCATGGCAAGCAGCTGCTGGAGCAGGTCTTCGGACCGCTCGGCATCGCAATCGAATGGAGCCTGAACAAGGGGGCTGGGCCAGTGGTCAACGAGCAGCTCGCCAATCACCAAGTCGATTTCGCCTGCTATGGCGACCTGGCGGCGATCATCGGAAAGGGAGTGGGCATCCGCAGCAAGGTGCTGCTGGCAGGAGGTCGAGGGGCGAACATCTACCTCGCCGTACGCGCGGATTCGCCGTTCCATGCATTCAACGACCTCCTTGGCAAACGCCTGGTGGTCTTCAAGGGCACTGCCATCCAGCTGCTGGCCTCGCGTCTGCTCGCTCAGCGCGGACTGGGCGAGGCGGACTTCCGTTCCGTGGTCCTCGATACCACGGCCGCCATCCCGGCACTGCTGGCTGGCGATGTCGATGCCGCCTGGGGTGTCAGCACCATCCTCGAATTCGTCCAGCGCGGCGATCTGCGCGTCGTCGCGAGCTCCCGCGATGCGCCGCCAGCAGCGGATCAGCTGCGTCCGACCTACGCGAATGTGCTGGTGGTCGATGAGGATTTCGCCGCGCGCTATCCCAGCATCGTCCAGCAGGTGGTGACGATCTTCGTCCGGGAAGCCGCCTGGGCCAGCGATGAGGCGAACCGCGATGAGGCGTTCCGGCTCTGGGCGCGCTCAGGAACACCGGAAGCGGTCTATCGCCAGGATTTCGACGGCGATACCCTGGCCTCGCGCAATTCACCACTCCTGGATCCGGGCTTCCGCGCCGCCTTCCAGGCCAGCATCGATCGGGCGCGGGAATTCAAGCTCGTACGTGCACCAGTCGATTGTGCGACCTGGATCGACGATCATTTCCTCGACACCTCCCTGCGCGAGCTGTCGCTAGTCGACCACTGGGCGCCTACGGATGCGCTCGGACATCCGCTGGCGGTCATGCACCCAGCGCACTGAAATCGCCTCGGCATGCCAAGCCATGCCGGCAACCGCTGCACATCCAGCAACAGCTCACCGACCCCATCGGATCGCTGCCGCCGGGAGCGTCGGATCATGCCGATCTGCTTGATGGCCCACAGCTCGACAGCTCGTGCTGTTGAAGAGGCAACTCGCGCTCTGACGCGCGTCCTTGCGCGAACAGCCGATGACCGCAGCAAAATCGTCGTAGACAGCGGGGCTCGAGGTTTCCAGGAGGGGCGGGACCCCTGCCCGCTGCCATCGGCGCGCCAGCCTGACTCTTCGGCAATGGCACGGAAGATGCTCTCTTTGGCTCCTGGTACCACCCCTCGGTTGCCGCTTGCCAGGGTGCCCGTGACTGCTGACCGATGCGCCGACCCATGATCACGGATGATCCTTTTCCTGCCCATCCCACCAGAACCCAGTAGGGCACCGCTATGCCTCCTCCCTCGGCATTCGACGCATCCCCGGCACCACGTCCCGGTAATGAGGCGGATGCGCTCCAGCTTGATGCCGATGTCCTGGTCCTGGGCGGCGGACCCGCCGGAACATGGGCGGCGATTTCCGCGGCCGCAGGGGGGGCCCGGGTGATCCTTGCCGACAAGGGATGGTGCGGCGCCAGTGGCGCCACCGCGCCTTCGGGGACAGGCGTGTGGTATGTGCCGCCACAACCCGAATTGCGCGAGGAGGCCCGCGCCAGCCGCGAAAGCCTCGGCGGCTTCCTCTCCGAGCGGCTGTGGATGGATCGCGTCCTCGACCGCACCTATGCGAACATGGCGCAGATCGCCGAATGGGGCTATCCCTTCCCGGTCGATGAGGAGGGCAAGCAGGCACGTCGCAGCCTCCAGGGCCCGGAATACATGCGCCTGATGCGCCGCCAGGTCATTGCCGCCGGGGTGCGCATCCTCGATCATTCGCCCGCGCTCGAACTGCTGTCCGACGACCATGGCGTCGCGGGCGCTGCGGGCATCGAACGGCGCAGCGGCCGCCGCTGGCGTGTAAAGGCCAATGCAGTGGTGATCGCCACCGGCGGCTGCGCCTTCCTGAGCAAGGCGCTCGGCTGCGATGTGCTCACCGGTGATGGCGGGTTGATGGCGGCGGAGGTCGGCGCGGACTTCTCCGGCATGGAGTTCTCAAATGCCTATGGCATCTCTCCGGCATTCGCCTCGGTGACCAAGACCGCCTTCTACCGCTACGCCACCTTCTATCACGGCGATGGCAGGGTCCTGGAGGGCGCCGGCTCGGCCAAGGGCCGTTCGATCATCGCCAGGACGCTGCTGAGCGAGCCGGTGTTCGCCCAGCTCGATCAGGCCCACGAGGGCCTGCGCGAGAGCCTGCGCAAGTCCCAGCCGAATTTCTTTCTGCCCTTCGATAAGGCCGGCATCGATCCGCTGACCCAGCGCTTCCCGGTGACCATGCGCCTGGAAGGCACCGTGCGCGGCACCGGAGGGATACGTCTGGCCAATGCCGAGTGCGCCACCGGCGTCCCCGGCCTCTATGCCGCCGGCGACGCAGCGACCAGGGAATTGATCTGCGGCGGCTTCACCGGTGGCGGCAGTCACAATGCCGCGTGGGCGATGTCGTCGGGATATTGGGCGGGCGGCGGCGCCGCAGCCCATGCGCGCTCACTAGGCGCCAGCGCGGCCACCCGCACCCCCAAGGGCGCCGGACGGGCAGCGCTACGCTCGGCAGGCGGGGAGAGGACCCTCGACCACCATGCGGTGGTGAAGGCCGTGCAGGACGAGGTCTTCCCCTACGATCGCAATCTCTTCCGCAGCACGGCGAAGCTCAATGATTCGCTCGGCCGCCTCGACCAGGTCTGGCAGCAGGTGCAGGATCATCCGGCCGATACAGTACGCGACCTCGTGCGTGGACGTGAAGCCGCGGCGATGACTGCAACCGCGCGATGGATGTACACCACCGCGCGTGAACGACGCGAGACCAGGGGCATGCACAAGCATGAGGATTTCCACGACCAGGATCCGTCCCAGCGCCGGCGGCTGGTGACCAGCGGCATCGATGTCATCTCGGTCCGGGCCGAGTCCGGGTCAGGCCCGGTCCAGGCTCCTGCGCAGCTCGCGGGAGCGGCGCCATGATCGAGCTGGTCAGCAGGGATCGCTGCGTCTCCTGCGACATATGCGTCAAGGTCTGCCCCACACAGGTCTTCGATCCCGGTCTGGATGGAGTGCCGGTGATCGCGCGCCAGGAGGATTGCCAGACCTGCTTCATGTGCGAGGCCTACTGCCCTGCTGATGCCCTCTACGTCGCGCCGGACGCGGACCATCCGGTCCAGGTCGAGGAATCCGCGTTGATTGCCGCAGGCAAGCTGGGGAAGTACAGGGCCAGCCTGGGCTGGGGCACCGGCCGGGTATCGACCGCGCAGCAGGATGATTCCTACCGCATCCTGGCGCTGTCGGAGCGCCTGGCGCCCAAGAAAGCCGCAGCGGCCTCTCACCCGAGCGCACCAGCCTGAGGGCGATCTCCGGCTGGATGCCATCGCCTTGGAAAATCCTCGGCCATCGCACCTGGGGTGGAGCATCTGGCAGCGTCAGATTTCGTGCCATTGCCGTGCGCTGCCTTTCCGCTCCTCAGCCAGCCGTGGCGTTGAAGACGGGTTGTTCGGCATCCCATGTTCTCGATCCCGTGTAGCAGGGCCGGCTCCGCTTCGACGTCCAAGCCAGCCGTGCTGTGTACCATCTTCGCCCTGGGAGCTCTCCATGCTGCGCGTGTTCGTGATCTCCCTCGTCGTCGCCTTCACCGCCACCCATCTCGCCGCGGCCGACAACCCGCCGGCCATACGCATCGGCATCTCCTCGATCGGTGTCGGCGGGCGGCCATTCATCGGCGGGAATGTCATCGGCCTGGTCCACGCCCAGGGCCTGCTCGAGCAGGAGTTCGCGCCCGACGGCATCAAGGTCGAATGGACCTTCAACAAAGGCGCCGGCCCGGCGGTCACCGAAGAGCTGGTCAACGGCCTGATCGACCTCGCGACGCAGGGTGATCTGCCGCTGGTCGTCCACCGTTCCTCGCAGGTGAAGACCAAGTTGCTGATCGCCACCCTGAATTCGAGCCATACCTACCTGGCGGTGAAGCCGGAGTCGGCGTTCCAGAGCCTCAATGATCTGGTCGGCCACCGCATGGCCCTGTTCAAGGGCACCGCCGGCCAGCTGCTCACGGCCCGGCTGCTGGCGCTCAAGGGGCTCAAGGAGCAGGACTTCCTCACCATCACCCTCGATGTCTCGGCGAGCCTCCCGGCCCTGCTCAGCGGTGACGTGGACTGCATGTGGGGCGGGACCAACCTCCTGGAGCTCGAGGATGCCGGCAAGGTGCGCATCGTCTTCAGCACCCGTGAAATGCCGCCCGTCCCCAAACGCCCATGCTCGACCGGCGCGATCTTCGCCGATGCCGGATTCGAGCAGCGCTACCCCACGATCATCCAGCGCTTCGTCAATGTCTATGTGCGCACCGCGGCCTGGGCATCGGACCCTGCCCATGTCGATGAGGTGATCGCGCTATGGTCTAAGTCCGGGACTTCGGAAGCGGTCTATCGCCGGGATATCGGAGGCGAGTCGTTAGCCCCCCGGCTATCACCCCTGTTCGACGAGGGATTCCTGGTGAACCTGCATGCCGGCGCCCAGGCCGCGCTCGATGCGCGGCTGATACGCGCACCGGTCGATTTCGACGGCTGGATCGAACCGCGCTACCTCGAGCATGCGCTTGCCGAATTCGGGCTGACCGATCGCTGGCACAGCCGCGCGGTGAACCAGCAGCCGACCGCGACCTCCCATCCCTGACGAGGTCACCCGGCGGCCGGGATCACCCTGGCCGGCTGGAGAGGACCGCGGCTCTCCATCACCGTGCATTGCGCTGCCGTGGGTGGGCCATTACGCTCCGCCAGCGTGGTTGAGCATCTCTTTCGCATGCCGATGCTCCTGTGCACTGCCGTGAAATCGGATCATGTCGTGAATGCCGTTCGGCGTTGCCCGGGAGCGCCCTGCCCTCCAGGCCTGCCGTCGGCCATGGGCTGGTACGTGGCGCCGCCTTGGTGGAAGTCGATAGGCGGTCCAGCGGATGGATAAGGACGCCCAATCGACACCAGAGCATCGCATACAGGTGGGGAGCGGACCGGAGGGCAGGCGGTTCATCGCAGGGCTCTACGCGCTCTGGCGGCAATTCTGGTTCGTGCTCTGTCTCGGACTGGCAGTCCTGCTGGCGGCGCGAGCACCCAGCGTCGGCAGCCCCCATGGGCTGCTCCATGCCTCGAGCTGGAGCTGGCTGATCGTCCCCACCATGTTCACCTTCAGCGGCCTGCTGCTGCGGACGCATGAGATCCGCGCTGCGGCAGCGGATTGGCGCCTGCATGTGCTCACCCAGGGCTACAATCTGCTGGTGCTGCCGCTGCTCTTCTGGGGGGCGGCGATCCTCCTCGCTCAGGCCCATCTCGATGCCTCGCTCTGCTGCGGCCTCATCGTCCTCGGCGCCTTGTCGACCACCACCACCACCGGGGTCGCCTTCACCCGCGAGGCCGGTGGCGATGAGGCGGGCGCGCTGTTCAACGCCACCCTGGGCAGCCTCCTGGGGGTGGTCGCTACCCCCTTGTTCATCCTCGCGGCCACCGGACGCAGCGGGCAGCTCCCCGTCCTGGAGGTGATGGGGAAGCTCGTCGTCCAAGTGGTGGTGCCGATCATCGCCGGGCAGCTCATCCAGCTCGTCATCCCCAAGGCGCTGAGCAGGGCGCGCAAGGCGCTGAGCCTGGCAGGCATGCTGCTCCTGCTGCTCCTGGTCTACCTGGTCTTCTGCGCGAGCCTGGAAGGGGGATTGGGCGCTTCAGCTGGGCAGATCACCCTCATCGCAGTGCTGGTGGTGGTGCTGCACGCGGTCGCGATCGCAGGCGCCGTCCAGGCCAGCTCGTGGCCGGTGTGGCGGCTCTCGCGCACGCGGCGGACGGCCGCCGTGATCTGCTCGACGCAGAAGACCGCCGCCCTCGGCCTGCCGCTGCTGCTGGTGGTCTTCGGCGGCGATCCCGCGCTCGGGCTGATCGCGCTGCCCCTGCTCATCTACCATCCGCTGCAGCTGCTTGCCGCCAGCATCATGGTACCGTGGTGGAAGCGCTGGAATGGCGCCGTGGAGGGATAGCCGCGCCGGTGGCCGATCGAGGCCATCGTCCAGGGTGCATCGCCCTCTCGCTAGTCGCGCGGGAGGACCAGGCCACCGCCTGGTCAAGGAACAGCCGCTGCCACCTCAAGGACAGGTCCGCGGAACGGGCGGTCCGCCACGCCGCCTTGTCCATGGCCAATGCTCCAGCGGGCGGGCCAATCGAGACGCTCGATGCCACTGGCAGCTGCCGCGGTGAGCGAGCTCCACGGATCGCTGGGCCTGCGACGGTAGAGCAGGCCGCCCGGTCCAAGGTCGGGGTGGAACGCAAGGTGCAGCTCGAAATCCCCGCCCGGCGGCAATGCGGGACCGAACCAGTAATGGGGGCTGCGTCCGCTATGCGGCCCGAGGATGATGGTCACCACCTGCCCTTCACCCCGCAAGCCGAGCCAGAGGGGTGCGATGATCCCGGCATGGAAAGCCGAGAAGATGGTTTGGGCAGGCGCCGAGGGTCGCGCTGCGGTTCGCCCGCGGATGCGCAGCATGACGATACTCGCGCTGGCCAGGTATCCCTGGAAGAGCGCTGGGCTTTCTCCCCGTCCCACTTCGATCCAGCTGTGCGGATGCCCGTCCGGGATCGGCCATGACAGCTGTTCGCGGACCACGCCATGGATATCGAGGACCTGATAGCGCATCCCGGCGGCATCCAACGCCATTTGGGCGCAGTGGAGATATTCGCTGCCTTCAGGCATACGGTGGGCGGTGCCCGCACCCGCCGTGCACAGCTGCAAGACGCCCTGCTGAACTTGGGCATCGAAGGCGAGGATATGGCTGCACACATAGGCCACGACGTGGTTCTTGACCAGGATATCCCAGAAGCGGCGGGTGTATTCCGGGCCGATCTCCCGCTGGTAGCTTCCGGCGTAGCCGTTCACCGGGAATACCGGATGGTGCCCAAGCACCAGCTTGTAGCGGGCGCCTGCGTGCTCCTCCAATACGCTTTCCAGCCAGGAGCATTCGATGTGCCCTTCTCCCCCCAGCCCAGACCACGACGTGTGCACGAAGACCAGCAGCAGGTCCTGGCGCCGGACATGGTAGGACAGCCCCTCCTGTCCGGGCGGCCCATTCTGCGGCAATGTCAGCACCTCGCGGAAGACCTTCTCGCTGCCTTCATCGAAGGTGGTGTGGTTGCTCGTGGTATGGAACAAGGGGATCGAACCACGATCGAGCCAGCCCATCTCCACGTCGAGCCAATACCGCCATTGGCGCATCAACTCCTGGCCATCGATGGTCAAGCCGACGATTTCATCGCCCAGGAATGCGATGAATTCCGGTGGTGGATCCAGTCGTCGCACGACCGCATTGATCATCTTGAAATTGGCGGCGTGGGATGCCCCTGCGATGCCTGAGCACGAATCGCCATAGATGACGAACTGATGCCCGGCCGAGCGGGGACGGATTGATGGAATGGGCGTGACCGGAGGAGCACCGGAGTCGCCAATGGGAATCGTCACGGTATTCCTTGCCAGGCTGTTGTGACCGGTGCCCGATTCGGCGTTGATCCGTTCAATGCACGTCGCTGACGGCGCCGGTTGCGGAGGAATCCCGTTTCCCCCGGCGTCGAAACCATGACGTCAGGGAATGCGGCCAGCCATGAAGCACCACGAGCGCAAGGGGAGCGGCGTAATTCGATCCTCGTTCAACGATTTCCCAGAAGGGCGAGGCAGGAGGCACGTACCAGAAGATCTCGCTGGTGAGCTTCCACAGGAAGAGCATGAAGAAGAACGCAGGGGCATCGATCACCAGAGCCAGTACGCCCAGGATCATCTCCGCGCCGCCGACCCAGAGCATGAGCGCGTGCTCGACGGCAACGGCTGCCGGGATCCCCATATGGGAGAAGAAGGTGTTCCACGCCGGCTTGTTCATCACCACGCCGAATGCGCCATGGCCGATGAAGGCCCCCGCAATCGCCAACCGCAGTATCCAGTCGAGAGGGCGCGTTCGTGCCGCCGCCGCGGACAGCCAACCGACGTAGTGCTTCATCCGATTGGGCTGGCCAGGGGCTTGGGACGTGCCCGACACGTGTGGCAGTCCAGCAGAGTGGACGGCACCCTTCTCCACCGTGAGCACGATCAATAGGGAGAGGGGGATCAGGTAATTGGGTGCCCGTTCCAGCGTTTCCCAGAAGGGTTCCCCCGACAATGGTCGCAGCAGCGCCGTCCACAATCCCCACGTGGCCATGTAGACGAGCGGCCAGCGCATGGGCCTGACCAGGGCCAAGATGCCGAGGATGATGTCGAGGGACCCGATCACCGGCATCAGGTGGTATGCCGATGCCGGAGGTATTCCAATGACTCCGAAATAGGGGACCCATCCCGGCTTGGTGATGATGCCGAATGCCCCATGGCCGATGAACTCCAAGCCGCAAGCGACGCGCAGGAGCCATGCGAGGACGACGATGCAGGGTGCCGAGAGGGCAGACGGCAGAATTGGCGAGGAGCTCATGGCGGAAGGGTGGTATCGGATGGGGGCGTGGAGTGGACGCTTCAGCGGGCGCATGCTCCCGACGCCCTGGTACAGACGGGCGGAGGCCTTCAGGGCGACGGCTTCGGCGCTGCGGGCTGCTTGGTCCATATGGCCTCGAGATGGAGGTCGCTGATCGCGCGATCCAGGAAGCTGCGATCGGCCCAGCTGTCGACATCGATCGGATGCCTCACCAGCTTGAGTGCCAGGGCTTCATCCGCACTGGCGTGCACCTCGTGCAGGAAACCATCGTCGAGGAGCGGCGAGAGGCGGTTTGCGAGGGTGAATCCCTCGAGTTCCCTGCTGAACACCGACGCCGGGAAGCCGGACTCGCCCCAGATATCGAGCAGTTCAGCGCGATGTGCTTCGTCGCTGCTCCACGCCGTCTCGCGTACGATCACATTGACGATGCGCTGGAGCAGGGCTGGATGCTTGGCTGCGAAATCCTCGCGGACAAGCAGCGCCCCCCAAGCCTTGGGGGCCTCAGCCCCCGACGGGACAGCTGCACGCGTGCTTGCGATCACCCGCAGCGCGCCGCTGTCCACCTGCTCGAACACCGGGAATTGGGACCACAGGCCATCGATGTCCCCATTGATCACCGCCGCCAGACCCGATGGAGGATCGAAATTGACGGTCTTGAAGTCGGCTTCGCCGAAGCCGTAGCTGGTGACGAAGCGGTCGGCCTGGAGCTGCAGGGCGGTGCCCTTGAACAGGCCGATGCGCTTGCCTCTCAGATCCTGCAGGGATTGCGCCGGCGAGTTGGCCTTGACCACCAGGTAGAGATTGCCCCCGCGGCCTCCTGAGAGCAGCAGGCGGGTCTTGATGCCGACGGATCGCCCCAGGAGGGCGGCGAGATCGCCGAGGTAGACCAGGTCGAGGCGGTCGGCGGCGAGCAGCTCGTTGATCGCCGGACCTGCGCCCTTCAGCAGCGACCATTCGACGCTGATGCCGTCGGGCTTGAACTCATCTTCGAGCAGGTGCTTGCTGTACAGGGGCGCCAGCGATGAACCCGGGATGTGCGGCTTCGCGCCCACGCCGGCACTGGGATAGGCGATGCGTATGGCATCGACTTCAGCCGCTGAGGAGGAGACGGCCAGGACAAGGATCAGGAGCAGGACGCGCATGGCGATTCCTCGGCTAGGATGTGGATCATCGGGCATGGTAGGGATCTCGGGGGAGCGGGGGGACGCGCCTTCCAGGCTGGTGCGGCTGGGAGTCATGGAGAGGGTGACGCCCTCAGCTGCCGTTTCGGCCGATAGCGTTCGGAAGCGCCGTGGACGCGCGTGATTCCCGGGGTCTGGCCGACTCTGCGGGCGAGCTCGCCATGGCGGCGGATGAACTCGGCGCTGTCCCAGCCCACGGCCTGTCCGCCGATCAGCACGGGCTGACCGTCGACGACCACTGCGGCGATCTGGTCGCGATTGTAGTAGCGCACCAGCTCCCATTCGAAGTCCCAGGATGGCAGGGTCTCCGGACGGTCGGTGTCGAGGATCAGGAAATCAGCGCGGTAGCCTGCGGCTATCAGCCCGGCATTGGACCAGCCCGCGGCATCCGCCGAACCCCTGGTGATGGCGTCAACCCAGGTCCAGGCCGCGCCGCTGGAGAAATCCTCGGTCCGCAGCCCGAAGACGAGGCGCTGGGCATGCTCGGCCGCGTCGAGGGTGCGGAAGCCATCGTAGCGCGTGGCATCGGAACCGAGTCCGAAGCGCACCCCGTGGGCGACGAACGCCAGCGCGGGCGCGACGGCATTGCCCTTCCATTCGCTGGCTACCGGATTGTAGGAGACCGCGGCGCCGCTGCGCGCCAAGGCCGAGACCTCGCGATCGGTAGCAAGGGTCGCGTGGTGGATCAGGGTCTGGGGACCCAAGGCGCCGCTGCGATCGAGCAGTTCGATCGGCCTCAGCCCATGGCGCAGGTTGATCTCGTGCACCTCGGGGAAGTGCTCGTTGGCATGGATCTGGTGGAGGATGCCCTTGGCGTGTGCGTACGCGCCGATCGCCCCCAGGGTGTCCGGCCGGTTCCTGAAGAAACCGGAGCTCGATACCGATGCCGTGATGCGGCGGTGCCGACCGACGTCCGCGATATGCTGGTCGATGCCTGCGGCGAGGTCGGAGAAGGGGATGAAGGGGCCGTTGGTGGATTCGGATGCGGATTCGTCCTGGAGGATGGTGGAGACCAGGCGGATGCCGACCTCGTCCGCGGCGCGGTGGACGGCAGCGTTCAGGACGGGGCTGTTGCTGGTATAATTGACGACCCCGGTGAAGCCCCCGCGCAGCTGTTCGAGGAACTGCCATTTTGCCGAGGCATAGGCCGACTCGGCATCGTGCGCTGCCTCCATCGGACCCCAGATCCGCCGCCAGATCTGCGCAGGTTCACCGCCGATGAGGCTCTTGCCGAAGGTCAATCCGAGATGGGTGTGGGCATCAGTGAATCCTGGGATGATGGCATGCCCCGGCAATGCGACGGGCGCCTCGCCTGGCGGCAGCTGCGCGATGGGGCCGACCCAGGTGATATCGCGGCCATCAACGATGACGGAGTGGCCCCTCTGGGGCCCATCGTCGGTGAGCACGAGGTCTGGTGCCAGGGCATAATGGCGGGAATTCAGGAGGGCGGAGAAAGAGACGGGCATGGGGCTGCACCAGGGTTGGGAGGGAGTCCGGCGGTCGGCATCGTCTGCGCCCGGGCCGCCTATCCAGGCCGCCGTTGAAGACGATCATCCGTCGCATCGGGAGGCATCAGGTGCCGCACCGGCAAAGGGAGGCTGGTCGCAGCGCAGCGGTTCACCGTCGCAGCTCGCTGGCACCGGTCGCCAGCTCAGCACCCGCATCTCGTGCCGGCACTCGCCGTTGTCGCAGGGATGGCCGATCTTCACTCGCCTGGTACGGGGGCATGATGACTCCTCGGTCACGGCAGAAGCACGCGCCATTCCCGCTCCATGGCAAGCTGGCGCGACCATTTCTGGCGTTGACGCAACAACCCTGCTGTGGGGATGCTGCCAAGGCAGCTGCGCCGGCTGGCCGGTCGGCTTCCAGGCGACCGAGATGAAGCGGGTTCTTCGACCGCCGAAGAGGCGACTTCCACCTGAGCCGTACCCGGATCAGGGCAGAACGATCGCTGGACCAGCCCAGCACCGGGTACGGGAGAGGCTGCTCGTACCTGCCCGCCGAGGGACGGCGTCCATGCCAGACGGGGTGGCGACGGCAGGGGCAGAGCGCGAGCACAGCGACCGCCACCTGCCGATCGCAGCTGGCTCTGGAAATGACAGCGGAAACGGTCGGCCCGGATGGTTCAGCTGACCTCCTGGACCGTCCCATCGAAGCGGGTGAAGCGGAAGGCGCTGAAGGGTTCCACCAGCGTGGCCTTCTCATCACGAAGCAGGCTGATGACCAGCTCCTCCTCCAGCGGCAGCGACGCAGCCGCATCGGAACGCCAGTGGATCCCCGCCCAGTTGCGGCCAAGTCCGATGTTGGTGGCGAGCTTGTTGAGCTCTCCGCCGATGGTGAGGGCTGGGCCCTTGTACGATATGGTCTTGGTCGGGTCTGCCGGATCGACCTCGACCGGATCCGGAAACGGTGCCGATTCGTCATAGAAGACCTTGAGGATGGTCGCCGCCGCCGACGCTGCGATCGACGCGCCGCCAGGATACGAGCCATGCAGCGGTGCCCCCTCGGGGTAGCTGCTGGTCAGCAGATAGCTGCCGAACCTCTCCTTGCTGCGCGCGAGCGCAGCGGAGTTCAGCAGGTCATCCGGCAGCGCAAGATCGCCGAGCCCGCCGTTCTTGCGCTGGTGGACCAGGCCGCCGAAGGCTTCCGGACGGATGCTGCGGTGGACGAACCACTTCTGCCAGTAGGCGCTGCGGATCGCCCGCTGGGGCGCCAGGGCCAGCAGGTACTGGACATAGCCCGGACCGAAGCTCGCCGACGCAGTGGTGGTGGTGGTGAGCTTGAGGTAGGGATCGGTGGGATTCAGCGGTTCGCCGAAGCCGCCGGGCCATGACGGATCCTTGCTCGGCTTGCCGACCAGCAGCAGGCCGGCGCCCCAGGTGGAAGGCGATCCGCCATGGACATATTCCGCGAGGTCGCGGCCGGTAGTGATCAAGCGCCGCTCGGGCGCATACTTTTGGGGGCGCTTCGCTGCCACGCCATTCTGAACCGCCAACCATTCTGCCGGATCCGTGAGGAAGTCGTCGCCCGGCGCCTGGGCGCGGATGTGGGGAGGAATGCGTACGGCGCCATAGGGGATTTCTCGCAGCAGGAATTGTGATATGTAGGGGCCATCGAGCACCCCTGGCGGAACCACGCTGCGGGCAGTGGCCGGTGCAGTGCCACGGTAGCGCGCGGTGCCGCGGAACAGCAGTCCAGGCGTCACCTTGCCAGCGGCATTGCGCGGTCCCTGGTATTCCTTCAGGCGATCGAGTTCCGCCGCCGCCGCCAGCACCAGCAGATGGCTGGTGTCATCGCGCAATTCATGGAATGGCACGTCGCGCAGCAGCGACTGCCAGTAGGACTCCACCGCTTCCGCCGCGCGTTCGCTGCTGATCAGCGCTGGCGCCGGTGGGACGACGAACTGGAACGGCGCCAGTCCGGTGAGGTTGGTCGCCAGCGTACCAAGCGGATTGATCAATTTGCGCGTTCCCCCCAGGGGAATCGCAGCGAACTTCGCCGGATCGCGCGATTCCAGCGCGGTGATCAGCGCCTTCCACGCCACCGGATCGACCAGCCCCTGCTGATCGTGTGGCAGGCCGCGATGGTCGCTGCCGACGCGATTGGGATAGCGCTCCTCGTCGCCATTGGTCGGGTGCGTTGGGACGCCCACTGCATGATTGGCGATCGCACGGTCCTGGCGCAGACGCAAGGTCGCATCGAGAGCGCGTTGGTTGGGATCCGAACTGACGTTCGGTTCCGCAGCGGGCGCCGTGCTGGCTGGTGCTGAGGATCCGCTGAGAGCCGGCAGCACATTGGTGCGGCGCACGACCTCGCTTGCCAGGACGCCCACGGCGAATGCCGTTCCACCGAACAGGAAGGTCCGCCGCAGACCGCGTCGTGCCGGTGCTTCCGATGTGACCGGCGCTGAGGATGACGGTGCTGTTGAAGATGGCGTGGCGGGTGCTTGAGCTTCAGGCAATGAGTTGGTCATGGTATGCCCTCCTGGCTGGGGGTGACACTGGAAATGGGTGGGGGACATCTCGGTCCCACACCAGATCAGCTGGCGTAAAGCGTTAGCGTATTGCATGCCATCGCAGCACCGGGGCCTAAAGTGCCAGGAGTGGTTATCGGGCTGCCTCGTCAACACGCCCGCAGCAATCTCGCAGCTGGAGGGGCCTTTCAAGAGTACCACGTCTGGCTGGAACTGCTCCGCCATCAGGGCATCACCCAGCGCCTCCGTTTGAGGAGGTGCAGGGGGGAAGCAGAAAGCACGTGAGGCCGACAAGGAAGGCGCTCCGTGCCCAGTGGACACGGAGCGCCTCGCATCACCTCGCGGCACCTAGGGCCGCAGGACGTCCACCCGAACTCCGGGTCGGACGGCCGCTCTCAGCCGGCGGCCTTGGCCGCCACAGCGCCCTTGAACAGACGGTGGCTCGCCGGCAGGCGTCCGGCCACGTTGGTGCCGACGAAGAAGTTGGCGTTGGCCTCGGTGTAGAGCCGGTACGGGTTCTCGAACACGTAGGCGCGGAAGTCCGTCTCGCTCAGCACGCCTTCCTCCACCAGCTTCCAGCTGTTGGCGAGGGCCTCCCTGATATCGGGAACATCCCAGTGGCCGACGTCCGAGGAGTAGATCGCGTTGACCGCCACACCCAGCGGGTTGGCCTTGCGGTTGAAGGCATGGGCCAGCGTGCGGTCGTCGGATTCGCTGCCGAAGAACAGCGGGTCGATCCAGCGCTTCTTGATATCTTCTGTCGAGCTGATGCCGGCGGCGGCGAAGTCGTTGCGCTGTTCCGGCGTGGGCTGACGGGCGCCGGCGGTGTAGCCTTCGCCCAGCGAATCGCGGATGAGGTCTTCGCCCTCGATGGAACGGCCCTTGGTCAGCTCGGCGCCGTACTTGGCGAACAACGCGGTGAGCTCCTTGCGGTCGGTGGCAGCCGGATCGAAGCGGCGCAGACCCTCGGGCCCGCGCTTCTCGAAGCGGTC
This sequence comes from Planctomycetota bacterium, assembly GCA_003136555.1. Lineage (GTDB taxonomy): Bacteria > Planctomycetota > UBA11346 > UBA11346 > UBA11346 > BOG-1363. Next base: position 21,436 of record PLEW01000149.1, read on the forward strand.
GACGAGGTGGATATAGGTCTGGGCGCCCCAGTCGGCACCGCCTTCGAGGAAGCCGAAGCGCAGCTTGGGGAAGCGCTTGGTCACCCCGCCGAAGAAAAGCGCACGGGCGAAGGACGCCGAGCCATCGGCGAAGTGGCCGATGTGATTGAACATGTAGTTGCTGATCGAGTTGCGGCCGGTCCAGCCCTGGCTGCCGTAGTGGGTCAGCAGCGGGATGCCCAGCTCCTGGGCCTTGGCCCAGAAGATATCGTAGTCGAAGGCGCTATCGAGGGCGTAGTAGTCGACGAAGGTCGCCAGCTTGTGGATGTCGGGGAACTGCTCCTTGGGGTACTTCTCGGCGATGGCCGGGATCACCCGCTTGGTGCCGCCCGCGATATTGGCGGTCTTGGTGCCGAGGTTCCTGACCGACCATTCCAGCTCCTCGACGCCTTCCTCAGGCGTGTTCAGCGGGATGCCAGCGACCACGGTCAGGCGGTCGGCGTAGGGCTTCCAAATGTCGGCATGGAAGTGGTTGATGGCGCGATGGGCAGCACGCCGGGCGTCGGGATCCTTGATGCCGAGGGGTGCGAGGACGTTGTTGGGGAACAGCACCGAGTAGTCGGAGCCTTGCTCGGCCAGACGTTCGGCGAGCAGCGCCGGTAGATGATAGGTGGCCACATCGAGAGTATTATCGGTGACCCGCGCCCACCACGGCTGGCGTCGGCTGCGGAAGTGCTGGCGCTCCTCGGGAGTCTGGTCGTACCAGCTCTTCCCATTGCCGCCATTCGCGCCGCGGCGGTCCTCGCTCGCCTTGCGCAGCTGGTCGACCAGCTTGCTGCCGCCGTAGCGCTGGACGTAATCCTCCACTGCCGGCGCGTAATCATTGGTGTGGATGTCGGTGTCGATCACCGGGTAGTCGAGACGTTGGCGGATCGCCGCGGACGGCGAAAGGGGGCGGTTGCTCATGGTTGTCCTCTGGGGATGTCGTGTTTCAGCGAGCGGCGTCGGCGAAAGTGCGGTCCAGGCGCACGGTGGTGGCGATGGCGATGGAAGGGAGCGGTTCGGCAGCTACGTCGGTACAGCCTAATCCGACCTGGTGCACCTCCAGGAAGCCGGTTCGCTAGACCGCCGTGGTAGAACGTTACGCTGGAAGAGAATCACGACACCACGGCAGGTCGGCATGCAGCGCGACCCGTGCCGATTGGCTGGAGCGAATGAGCGGTCCGTCAGCTGCGGAAGCAGCACCGACGACGATATCCTGCGGCAAACGCAACTGCCGGATGATCCATGGAGTTGCACCGTAACGGCAACCGACCTGGGCATGCCCGGGACCGTCAATGGTCCAGGATGCCGCCGGGAGGTGACGGCGGCGGTAATGCACCGCCGGGTCGTGCCAAGGCGAAGCCGCTCAGGCGGCCTCTCCGTCCATCCGCATCCGACACGATTGAAGCTGGCGGCAACCCAGGGGAGATCCCCCGGCTAGATGCAGCAGGGTGGAGGGCGCAGAGCCTTGCGCGCTGCCGCACCTTGTCGGTGCATCACCGCTCAAGCGTCAGGAACAGGGCGGAGGTCCAGACACGGGACTGATCGCGCTGGCGTCCCATGATGAATAGCGGGTGCTCGATCTGAGGGGGCAAATGCAGCTGGTCGAGATCGATCAATCCTGCGCACTCCCGGGGCAAGGCGCTGTCCGTGATGCGTTCAATGGCAACTTCGAGTTCGACGCCAGGCACCGTCCTGATGAGGCGCTCGCTGCGCAGGAGCTCGTCGCCAGAGACCGACGCATCGATGACCGGCGCATGCACATGCGGGGAATGCACTAGGGGATCTCCGACCTTCACATAGGCGCCGATCTGGAGATGGAGGTCGATACGTACACCAGCGAGATGGGACAGCTCCAACTCGATGGTATCGGCATCTCCGTGGGTAACGCTGCGCAGGCCCACGGTGGTGGCATCCTTGCGCCAGCAGGCCTGCTCGGGGTGGTCGAAGCCGAAGGCGCTGACATCCTGGATGGCGGCGCCGATGACGCTGATGCTGCCGTGCCAATAGGCGCCCCGGTAGCGGTCCTTGATGCGGGCTCCGCCCAGGCGCAGGCGGATGCGACGCTGCGACAATCCCGACTCCTGATGCAGATTGCGCTGCCAGCAGGCGCGATCGGCGTCGAACAGCCCGATCTCCTCCCAGCCCGCATCGCCGAGCAGGCGATAGTGGAGCTGCTGCCCGGGACGGGCATGGAAAACTTCGCCCATCCCATGCGTCCCGCAGCGCAGGCTGGCGAAGGTGCGTTCGCCGGTGGTGGCGAAGGTGCGGCGTGCACGCAGGCTGCGTCCCACCTCCGAGCGCGTGAAGCCATCGCTGATGATCCCGGTCAATCCGCCACGCGAACCGAACACCGAGGTCCCAGGTGGGCCGCCGCCGCACCGTCCCTGGTGCTCGTCGCTGCTCGCCGACGCGCCCAGGCGGTAGCCGCGCTTCAGCGCCTCGCCATACAACCAGTGGAACTGCCCCCATGCCGAACTGATCTCGACCAGGCGTTCGAGGTCGGGATGGTGCCAATCCAGGTTGCAGCGCCGACCTCCCACATGGGGGATGAGGAGGTGGCCTTCGGGGTCATGGGCATACGCCGCGTAGAGCTCGTCGACCGGCCAGGCGCCTCGCCGCAGGATGCCCTTGGTCGACTCGTTCCATTCGAACGAGCGGACCACGTTTCCATTGCCGTCGGTGGGGAATAACGGGGGATCATCGCGCAGGAAGACCACGTTGTGGTCGCCGCCCGCACTCGAATTGCCGCACCATTCCGTCCCGGGATAGCAGACGAAGCGTCCGGGAGCATTGAAGGAGGCGATCAGCGCGACCGCTGCCTCCCAGCGCTCCCTGGTGATGTTGAAATCATTGGCGGTGTAGCCGAGCACATCCAATCCGGCCACATCGCGTCCATACGCCAGGTTGTAGGCGGTGTCATTGGTGCCCACGGTATCGTTGGAATGGACGTGCAGATCGCCGTAGAGGATGTGCTGAGCCGCGCCGCCGTCCTCGATGGTGAGGTAGGCCTGCCCGGGGCTGATGCCATCGCCAGCGGGGGCGGTCGCGATGATATGCCATTCACCTGCTTCGCTCAGCGCGATGCCGGCAGGCCGGGCGACGGCCCAGCCCGCTGCCGCCAAGGGAACGGGTATCAGGCGGGGCAACCCGGGACCCCTGAGGCTGAGCTGCACGGTCAGCAACTCGTCCATGCAGGTGTTGCCCCAGGCATCGTCGGCCCGCACGATCAGCGGAATGGCCTGCCCGCTGCCGGCCAGTCGCGGAGCGACGATGCGCAGCGCAGCGGGGGGTCCGGGGACGATATCGAGGACGCAGTCGCCTGGGACTTCGGCGTATTTCGAACTGCCGAGCGGATCGATGAAGGCGCGCAGGCGGAACCCCTTTTCGACGAAGCTTTGCACCCGCGTCCCAGGACCACCCTGGCGGCGGTCGCCCAGGCGGATGATGATGCGGTCGCCGGGATTGAGGTAGCCATCGATGACATCGACGATCAGGGCCTTCTGGAAGGGGCGTTCATGCCCTTTCTGGTCGAAGCGGACCTTCAGCGCCTGCACCGTGGCCGGGCTCTGGCCGGGGACCAGTCCGCCGGCATGGTACTCGGCCGAGACGTGGTTGGCTGCGTGCGGGTCGGATACCTGGAAGAGCGCCCAATCGGAATAGAACTTGAGCGCCAGCTTCACTCCAGCGCCATCCGCCAAGCCGCTCTCGCCCACCTCGTAGACCACGGTCAGTTCGGTCCATTCGCCAGCTACCAGCGAGGTGCGCGAGCAGCTGATGCTGCCGAGGAAGGGACGGGCGCGATTGCGCTCATAGAGCCCGCTCGGGGCGATCACATGCCTGGTATCGATGGGCGGGGTCACGGATGCCTCCCTAATGCTGATGCCAGGATTGGTAACGGAGCTCGATTCGCCGGAAAATCAGGAATTCCGTCACCCAGGCGATGGTGCCGATGATGGCGATCCCGAGCAGTACTTGGCTGCTGCTGCCGATCTGCCCGCCCATCGCAACCATCCAGCCGATGCCGTTGGAAGCGCCCACCATCTCCGCCGCGACGAGTGCTCGCCAGGCCTGGCTGAAGCCAATGCGCCATGCAGTGGTGAGGAAGGGGAGGGAGGCAGGGAGGTAGACGTGGAGCAGCAGCTGATAGCGGTCGGCTCCCAGGATGCGCGCGGCGCGGACATAGGATTCGCGGATGCTCATCACGCCGTTCTGGAGCGCGAGGGCCATGGGGAACATCGATGCGATGAAGATCACCAGAATGATGGCGCTGGAACCGAGGCCGAAGAGGATCAGCGCAAGGGGCGCCCAGGCGATGGGGGGCAGCGCCATGAAGATACCGGTGATCGGGGCGATGAAGGCACGGAAGCCGGGTACGAGCGCGGCGGTGAATCCTATGACCGCCGACACCACCACGGCAGCGGCGAAACCAGCCAGCTCACGCGCCAGGCTCGCCGCCACCTGCTCTGCCAGGCGGCCGTGGGCGCACCAGGACACACCCTCGCGGATGACGTCCCACGGCTGAGGGAATGCATACGATGGACGGTCCGCTGCGATGACCATCCATGCGATCAGGATCGCAGGCAGCGAGGCCCAGGACCACGATGGGCTCGGCAGCTTCATGGACGGCGACCTGCACTCATGGCAGCGCCTGCCGCTGGAAGGACAGATCGACGATGCTCTCGACCTGAAGCGGGCCGGCGATGTAGCCCAGATTGACCGAGTAGCCGATGAGCCGCTGGATGAACGACAGATCTGCCGGCTCGAGCCGGTCCGACCAGGCCAGCCGCTTGCGCGCTTCGCTGACGATGGCGCCCACAGGGATGACGACGCCATCGCTGCGGGTGATCGCGGCCAGGGAGAAGGCCTCCGCGATCAGCCCATCCGCTTCCTCGCGATGCTCATTGAGGAAGCGCACCGCCAGGTGGTGCGCACGCAGCAGCTTGACCATATCGCCGGGCCGTGCGGTCAGCGTCCTGGTCGGCGCCATCACCACATACCACGGGAATCCAGGCAGGTCCTGGTTGACATCATAGAGCACGCGGGCGCTACCGCGCAGCACCGCCTGGCTGACGAACGGCTCCCATGAGAAGGCGGCATCGACGGCATGGGAATCCAAGGCGGCGTTCATGTTGCCCACCTGCATCGGCACCACGGTCAGGTCGCGATCCGGATCCAGTGCGGCCGCCTGCTTCAGCACGTAGCCCCGCAACAGCACGTCCATGCCGCTGCCGCGTGCGACGCCTGCCAGGCGGCGGCCGCGCAGATCGCCGAGAGCCGCGATCATCGAATCATGGGTGATGACCGCTGCCTGCCCGGAATTGACCTTGGCCAGGATGCGGCTGTCGAACCCATGGGCGAACCATTGGTACATCGGCGGAGCGCCGACATAGGCGGCATCCAGCTCGCCGCTCGCCAGCGCCTGCTGCAGCAGCGGACCATCGCTGAAAGCGATGAGCTGGATGGGCAGCCCCTGCTCGGCGAAGAAACCCTTCTTCTCGGCGATCATCGCCGGTGCATTCGCCATCGCCAGCACCCAGCCGATGCGCAGGGGATGATCCACCGGTACTGCACCGCCCGAGCAACCGACCACCCAGGCCGTCACCAGTGCGAGCAGAATGATGGCGTTGCATCTCACGGCGCCTGGACTCCGGATCCACCCAGGATCCTTCCGGGCGCGCTGGCGATGATGGCCGATATGCGCTCCATCAGGATGGTGCATGCCTCGGCGTAGCGCGGATGCTGCCGCGTGGCGCGCTGGCTGCGCGGACGAGGCAGATCGATGGTCAGCTCGCAGGCGATGCCGTCGGGCGCCATCCCCAGCACCAGGACGCGGTCGGCGAGATAGACGGCCTCCTCGACATCATGGGTGATGAAGACCACGGTCTGGCCCAGCTCACCGGCCAGGCGCAGCAGCTGGTCATTGAGGCCTGCTCGCGTGATGGCATCCAGCGCCGCGAACGGCTCATCCATGAGCAGCAAGGTGGGCTCGAGCACCAGCGCGCGGGCGAGGGCGACGCGCTGCTGCATACCGCCCGAGAGCTGGTGAGGATGCCTGCCGGCGGCGCCCTCGAGCCCGACCAGGGCGAGGAACTGGCGGGCTTTCTGCCGGCAGGCGGAGAGATCGCCGTTCCTGCGCATGCGCAGCCCAAAGCAGACATTGTCGAGCACATCCAGCCACGGGAACAGCTGAGGGGATTGGAAGACGTAGCCCAGGGCCGGCAGTTCCGGTGACACCGGCTGGGAATCGATGGTTATCCGTCCGCCGCCCGGTGCCAGGAAGCCCGACAGCAGATTGACCAGGGTCGTCTTGCCGCACCCGGATGGCCCCACCAGGGTGATGAATTCCCCCGCTCTGGCCTGCAGGGAGAGGCTGCGGAAGACCGGTTGGCCGGTGGGATAGGCGAAATGCAGATCCTCGACCGCGAAGGCGGCGCCACGCGCTCGGCCTGCCCGGCTGGCAAATGAGGTGGGATTCTCGGGCATCGGCGATCCGCATAGGACATTGCTCGCGCAATAATACATTATAATACAACTAGTGCAAGCCCAGTGCCTTCCAAGCGCCGCCATCGCCCCCAACAGGCCGCCTGGGTCAACGCCGAGGAACCACCGTGACAGACCTCATCCGCGACAATGCGGAATCGATGTATCGGCAGATCGCCACCCAGCTACGCGATGAGATCGCCGCCGGCAGCTACGATCCGTCTGGCAGGCTGCCCTCGGAGGCGGAGGTTGGAGCGCGCTTTGCCGTCAGTCGCGTCACGGTCCGGTTGGCGCTGGAGCTGCTGGAGCAGGAGCGCCTGATCGAACGCCGCAAGGGCAAGGGCACCTTCATCGTCGGTCGCCAGCTCCGCCATCCCCTCGATACCCTGCGCAGTTTCCACGAATCGCTGCGACGGCAGGGGCTCAATGCCTCGATGCGGCTGCTCTCGGCGACGACGATCAGGACGCCTGCGGGATCGGCAGCCAGCTTGGGGCAGTACTGCCTGCGCATCCGCCGGCTGCACCTGGTCGATGGCGAAGCGGTCGCCGTGGGCTGCAGCCTGGTGCCGGCGCGGTTGGCAGCGCACGACTGGCGTGCCGCCGAGCACCAGCCGATCTATGCCATCCTGGAGGAGATCACCGGCAAGGCGGTGCGTCGAGCCGACATCGAGCTGCGGGCGCAGCAGGCGAGCGCCAGGGATTGCCGTGAACTCGGCGTCGCCCCCGGACAGGCGCTGCTGATCATGGCCAGGACGTCCTTCTTCACCGACGGCACCTGCGCCGACAGCTCCATCTTCTCCATCCGCCCAGAACGCTACAGCTTCGTCCTCAGCCACCGCTTCCTCCCGGATCTGGAGCGCAAGCCCGATGCGATCCGGGGTGATGGCCAGGCCAAGCAGTGAACGCCGGGCGGCATGCAAGGAGGCCCTGGAGGATGCCGCTCACATGCCATGGCCCCTCGCCGAGCCCGCTATGTCCTTTCCGGCACAGGAGCCATCACGATCCTGATGGGGCGGGGCGGGGGGTGACGATGGGGAATCCCGGCACCACCTCATCGAAGAGGCTGAAGAACTCGAGCAATGCTGCAGTGTTTCCGCTGATCTCGATCAGCCCCGAGCTCTTGATCTGGGCCAAGGTCGATTGCTTGAGCAGCAGCGCCCGCAGGGTCGCCTGGGAGAGCATGAGCGAGACATCGGCATGCGCCGAGCGGTAGCCCGCGAGATGGTTGATGGTCGAGCGCTCAAGGGTCATGAGGTGGTCACGCTGCTCATCGGTGAAATGCCAATTGATCACCAGGCGCTTGCCCGCAGCCCGCTTGCTGTTCAGCCGGATCGCCAACGCATCGAAGAGATTGCCGGCATCCAGCGCGGACAGGAGATCGAAGGCGATGACGCCCGAGCGGCCTTGCGGGACGCCGTTGCGCAGCTCAGCTGCTCCCTGCAGGTAGGCGTTGCGCCAGGTCGACGATTCCGCCTGGTAGCCGAGCTGCTCGAGGGTGGCCGCCAGCAGGTCGAGCGCGGCGCGGTTCTGCGGCTCGGCCTGGATGATCGCTCCAACGACCTCAGCCACCCAGCGGTACTCGCCGCGGTCGAAGTCGCTGCGGGCACGCGCCAGCACCGCCTCGCTGCCGCCAGCATACTCCAGCCATTTGCGTGCGGATGCGGCCGGCGGCAGGGGATCCAGCCGGATTGGGTTGCCATCGAACCAGCCCAGATAACGCTGGTAGATCGCCTTGACGTTATGCTTCACCGCGCCGTACAGTCCGCGGATCGTCCAGTCCTGGTCGAGTTCGGGCGGCAGCGTGATCGCTTCGGCGATCTCCGGCGCGGAATGGCCCTCATTGATGCGCTTGAGGGTCTGGTCGTGCAAATGCTTATAGATATCGCGCTGCTTGCCCAGGTACTCGATCACCGCGCCATTGCCCCAGATAGGCCAATGGTGCTGGGCGAAGACCACCTCGGCCTCGCGGCCGAAGCGTTCCAGCGCGACATTGAGGTATTCCGACCAGGCCTTGGCGTCACGCACCTTCGCACCTCGAAGCGGTAGGAGATTGTGCTGGGTATGGGTGGCGTTCTCGGCGGTGTTGAGCGCCTTCCACTGCGGCAGGTAGATATGCAGCTCAGCCGGCGCCTCGGTGTTGGGGGTCAACTGGAAGACCAGGTCGACCCCGTCATAGGAATGGTTCTCGAATGGCTCACGGATGAGCATTGTCGGGGGGAGCAGGCTGATGGTACCCCCGGTCGACATCTTCCCGAGTCCAGCGTCAACCGTGCCGCGGGGGCCTATCGGCAGCTGATTGCCGAACTGGTACACCGATCGCCGAGCCATGGCAGGCCCTGCCAGGACGTTCTCGCTCACCACCTCCTCGATGAAGCCGACGGGGGCGATGATGCGGATATCACCGCGCTTGATCTGTGCTTCGCTGACCAGGGCGCGCACGCCGCCGAAATGGTCGGCATGGCTATGGGTGTAGATGATGGTGTGGATCGGCTTACGCGGCCGATGCCGGTAATAGAGCTCGATCGCCGCGGCTGACGATTCGATCGTCGTCAGGGCATCGATGATGATCAATCCCGTATTGCCTTCGATGATGGTGAGGTTCGCGGGATCGAACCCGCGTACCTGATAGATCCGGCCGACAACCTGGAACAGGCCATGAATGCGATTGAGCTTGGCTTGGCGCCAGAGGCTCGGGTGAACGCAGTCCGGGACCGCAGTTTGATCGAGGAAATCATAGGGGGCCAGATCCCATACCACCGCACCTTGCGCGGAGCGAATGATGGTGTCGGCAGGCGCCCCGATGAACCCACGCTTGGCATCGTCGAAATCCCGCGTATCGGCGAATGGCAGCCGAGCCTGCCAGCTGCGGTTGGCCGCGGCGGTGGTCGGGGTAGCCTGCTCGGAGGTGGAGGCGCTCGGCGCCGGGGCGGTGGACATGGGCGTGGTTTCCTGGATGGGCAAGATTTATGCGTGAGAGGCCAGACCGGAGATGCCCGTCGCGCCGGACTGCTGGTCAGATCGGAGTCACGGCAGTTTCGCAGGCACGGGCGCCCCGTTCTGGTCCACTGGCACGACCGCGTCCTGGGTATGCGGCGTACCTGCCGGCAACCAGTCATAGGGCACCGGCTGGACCCGATACACCAGACGGTTGACCACGCTTTTGCCATTTACGATATTTATCCCGGGATAGGGATTGACGTACTCCCACACGATGTCGCCGCCTGGGGTGACCTGGAAGAAGCGCCCATACATCCCCTCATCGATGAGGGTATTGCCGTTCGGCAATCTCCGCGCATTGCTGACGAAGGAGCTGTAGAAGGACCACACCGGGCGCCCCGAGTCCTCTCCCGTATACTGCCATACGATGTCATTGGTCTGCGGATTGATCTCGAGGATGCGCGAGCCGGCGTAGATGCCGAGTGCAGCAGGAGGGAATCCGGCTCCGCCTTGATCATCGAACACCAGCAGGTCGCCGGCCCCCGGAAGCCCCTTCGGTATGAGGTGCGCATCATGCTGCCCGGATAGCTGATCGACCGGACGTGGCACGTTCCTGTTGTAGAGGCGATGATCCTGGACGAATTCGCTGCCGGAGAAGTACGGACCGAGGCGCCAGACGATTTTGCCGCTCGTGCGCTCGATGATCGCGATGACATTGCCCTTGCGCGAATCGATGAGGAGGTTGTCCGGATTGAAGCGCTGGTCACCGCCATCGAACCAGCGATTGGGCCCAAGGACCTTGAGGTTGTTGATCTCGAGGTAGCCCCAGATCTCGATCGGGTTGCGCTCGATGCGCTCTTGCAGATAGCGGATGCCTTCCGGCGAGAAGCCGAATTCGTCGAGATGGTCGCCGGCAACCCACTGCCAGGCGATGCTCCCGTTCTGGTCGACCTCGTAGATCGCCTGATCCCCGACTTCTTTGCCGCTCAGGCCCTTGACCGCATGCGGAATGGTCACCAGCAGGAGGGTATGCCCGTTGGCGAGCCGGGCCCAATCATGGTTCTGGCGGGCGGCGCCGCCAGGGGCCTGGGACCCCCATTCCCACAGCGTGGCGCCGTCCCAATCGAGCTCGCCGACCGTACGGTTGCTGAAGATCCCGCCGCGCTGGTCGGGGCCAGAGGAGAGCTGCAGCAGCACGTGCCCGCGCTTGCCGCCGACCAGTGCGGGATCGATGATCTCGCCGGGGACGCCGGGGAAGGGCCAGCGATGCACTTCATGGCCGTCCATGTCCACGACATGGGTGTTGCCGTCCAGTGCGCTGAAGCAGAGGAAGCTGCCATAGGCCCGGGCCGGATCGTAGATCGTGGTTCCGGTCGGGAAGACGCTGACCTCGGCATGGGCTGCGGTCGCTGCCGCCAGCAGGAGAGCCAGCGCCGCCAGCGCAGCGCTGAATGGCAAGGACACAGCTGAGGGCTTGGCGGGGAGGGGCGGGCTCTTGGTGCACGAGCGCGCAACGCCGGCGCTCTGGCATGGTCGGTGATGGTGCACGCAGCTGAGGGGGGTCGTCTCGTCGGGCGATTGGCCAGGTCCGGGAGCAAGATGGGCATCGGGAAGCATGCGGAAAAGAGTCCTTATCAAGAGGCTTGATGAATTGGGTCAGACCGAACTGATCGCAGGATCGCTGATCGGGATCGCATCCCCCTTGCGTGGATCGGAATCGGGGAGCAGGCCATGGGACTGGCGGTTCCAGAGCGCGGCATAGCGGCCATTGCGCTCGAGCAGCCCCGCATGCGTGCCGTCCTCCACGATCTCGCCGTGGTCGAAGACCAGGATGCGATCGAGATGCGCAATGGTGGAGAGGCGATGGGCGATGATGATCACGGTCTTGCGCGCCATGGCGGTATCGAGCGCCTGCTGGATGGCGTGCTCGGTCAGCGAATCGAGGCTGGCGGTCGCCTCGTCGAGGATCAGCACCGGGGCATCCTTGAGCAGGACGCGTGCGATCGCGATGCGCTGGCGCTGCCCGCCTGAGAGCTTGACCCCCCGCTCGCCGACCAGCGCATCGTATCCGCCCGGGATCTCGGCGATGAATTCGCTGGCATGCGCCAGGCTCGCGGCCGCCTCCACCTCCGCGTCCGAGGCCTCCGGACGGCCGTAGCGGATGTTCTCGCGCAGGCTGCGATGGAACAGCGTCGGATCCTGCGGGATCAGGCCGATCTGGCGGCGCAGCGCGTCCAGGGTGAGATCGCGCAGGTCATGGCCATCGACGCGGATCGATCCACCCTGGGGATCATAGAGGCGCAGCAGCAGGCTGACGAAGGTCGACTTGCCCGAACCGGAGACGCCGACCAGCCCGATGCGCTGCCCAGCCGGTATGCTGACCGACAGCTGGCGGAAGATGGGAATGGCCGGGGCATAGCCGAAGGAGACGCCAGAGAACTCAAGCGCTCCCTGGGTGATGGCGAGGGCCTGCGCGTGCGGCGCGTCGGTCAATTCATGCGGCCGGAAGATCGCCTGGAGGCCGCTGCCCACATTCCCCAGCGATTCGAAGAATTCCAGGAAGCGGCGGCTGAGGTTGCGGACCTCGGCGATGATCAGCAGGGTGAGGCTCACCGCCATGACGAACTGACCCACATCGATGGCGCCACGGCTCCAGAGCAGGATGGACATCACCACGGTGCCGGCCTTGAGCACTGCTGAAGCCGAGAACTGGAACAGACGCACCTGTTCCATGGCGCGGTTGGCGCGCAGCACGGTCGCGAGCTCCTTGGTATAGGTCTCATTCAGGCGTCGACGCTCATGCTCGAGGCTCGCGAACAGCCGCACCGTCGCATGGTTGGCCACCGAATCGACCACCGAGCCAACGGTGCGGCTGCGCGCAGTCGAAGCCGCGGAAGCCAATGGCTGGGTCCGGCGCGACAGCACCAGCGAGAGCGCAAGGAAGACCACCGACCACACCAGGGCGAATCCTCCCAGCCACGCGTTGGCGAGGATGAGCAGGACATTGGCGATGGCGATGACGATGGCGATGGGCCAGAACTCGGTGATCAAGGCCCACATCACCATGTTGACGCCGTGCGAGACTTCGTTGATGCGATTGGCCAGCGCGCCGGCGAAATTCTCGGTGAGGAAGCGGTGGGAGTGGCGGTGGAGATAATCGAACAGCGAGCGTGCGATGTACTGACGTTGACGTGGCGTGACCCGCAGCTGGATGGCCGAATTGATGCGGCCGAAGATCAGTTCGCCGGCGCATAGGGCGACGAAGAGGAGGAGCGGCGGCCACAGGGCCGCCAGAGCCGCAGGCGGATCGGCGCTGCCATGGCTCACCCCGGTGAGAATGCGGCTGAGGGCATAGGGCAGCAGTATGCCGCAGGTGGCATTGAGAGCCTCGCCTACGACCAGCAATGCCAGCCATCCGCGATAGCGGCCGCACGCGACATACCAGACGTAGCTCAGCGGTCCGGATGGCGGCCGGATGGGAACGGCAAGCATGTGCGCATCGATGCTGGTGCTCATGGATTGTTCCTGGCGATGGGGGCGTGGTGCGAGGAGCGCGGGCCAGCTGCCGGAGATGCGCACATCCTCCTGGTGACAGGGATGCTGCTGCCGCGGCGAAACCACTGCAGGGATGAGACCCGGGCTGATGGCGGATGGTGGGAAGGGACCATGGCGGGCGGCTCCTTCACCGCCCAGGCCTGCTCTGACGACGCGCATGCCAGAGCTGCCACGACGCCCAAGGGGGCAGCGCTGAGCTGCCGATCGGCAGGAGGCGGCATGGTTGCCCATTCATGGCCGTCGCCATCGCGCACGACCGTGCGCCTGCCGCACCGGCAGGCGCACGGTCGTCCGGGAAGAACCAGGTGCCGAGCCTGGGCGGCTCAGGATGCCGGTACCAGCTCCACCGCAGGCGTGTCAACCTGCCGCTTCACCGATCCCCTGTCAGCAGCCAAGGGCGAGACCTCGATGCCAAAGGGCTTGCCTTCGACGATCTGCGAGCGGAAACCATCGGGGCCGACCGGGATGTCCCCGGTGAGGGTCACCCGGTAGAGCACGCGCTCGACATCGAACAGGTCGAGGTCCTGCGGCGCGAGATGGGCGGTGGCGCGGTTGTCCCAGAACGCAATGTCGCCGTTGTTCCAGTGGAAGCGCACGGTGTGGCCCGGCTTGGTCACCTGCTCGAAGAAGATCTCGAGCAGCTTGTCGCTCTCGCTGCGCGAGACATTGAGGATATGCGAGGTGAATCCTGGGTTGACGAACAGCGCGCGCTCCTTGGTCTCGGGATGGATGCGTACCACCGGATGGATCGAGACCAGCGGGTTGGCCTGGATGCGCTTGAGGAAGGGATTGTTGCTATCGCTGAACTGCTTGTTGGCATTGAAGCGGTGCTCGGCCTTGAGCCCGTCGGCGAGCGCCCGGAGGGGTGCCGAGAGGCCTTCGTAGGCAGCGACGAGATTGCTCCAATGGGTATCGCCGCCGATCTGCGGCACGTTGAAGGCGCGCAGGATGGAGGCCGCAGGTGGATTGACCACCGCGGTGACGTCGGTGTGCCATTGGTTGTCATAGCTGTAGCGGCGGCCGTTCTTGCGTTCGTAGCGCCTGCGATCGATGGGCAGGATGTTGGGTGCGCCCTCGATGGGCTCATCCTCGAGCGGGTGGGCATAGGTCACTTCGCCGAAATACGCCGCGAAGGCCACCTGCTGCGCATGGTCGATGTGCTGATTGCGGAAGAACACCACCTTGTGCTTGAGCAGGGCGCGGCGGATGTCGCTGATGGCCGAATCGGCGATGGGGAGATTGAGATCGACGCCGCTGATCTCTGCTCCAATGCGGCCGGCGAGCTGCCGCACCTGGATCACGGACTGGGGTTTGGTCTGGGACATGGCTGGTTCCTGAGGGGTGGACCCGGATCTGGCACACGCCATGCCAATCGGATTCTGGTGGTGCCGTGGGGCCTTGCCTGCAGGGCGGTCGAAGCCGCAATCACCCGATGCGACTGGACTCCGGTTCGAACCGTGGCGTGGTGCAGGCCGGCTTCCGTTGCCATGCCGGGAATCGTCCCCGCAGCGCATCCTGCTGGCCGTCTGCTGCCCACGCAGCACTGCCCCGGGCGATGGGGCACGTGCAGCAGGCACGTATCATGCTGGGATCTGCAGATCCTCCCAGGCAGGCCAGCACGCTCGCATGCACCCCAGCCATTCCCCCTGGCTGCTGCCGACGCATGCCGCTCATCACGGTGCGGAGAACACCGGTTGAAAGCAGAGAGGGCGGGCGTTCTCAGCCAGCGTCATCGCCACGTAGACCGGAGCGTGGCGGTCGACCCATTGCGGTCCCTTGCGACGGGCGAACAGATCCCATCAGCATCTCCCACAGAGGAACCGAACCCATGACCCCTCCTGCCATCCTCCCGGCCATCCAGGCGGCTGCGCCGGTCCCTGCACCGTCCTCCGGGATTCCCACCACGGTGCTGGGGCGCACCGGGCTGCGCGTCTCGGTCCTCGGGCTCGGAGGCGGCGGCTGCAATGCAATCAATCGCATGATCGAAGCCGGCTTGTCCGGCGTCGAGTTCTACGCGATCAACACCGACGTGCAAGCNNTCCTCGGGCTCGGAGGCGGCGGCCACAGCCGCCTCGGCCTGGCCTCGGGCGGCACGGAAGCGAGCGCTGAGCGCCTAGTGCGCACGGCCTTGGATCTCGGCGTCACCTTCATCGACACCGCCGAAGCCTACGGGACCGAGACCGTCATCGGACGCGCCATCAATGGTCGCCGCCACGGCCTGGTGCTATCGAGCAAGAAGACCACCCGCGTCCGGCCCCGCCCCGGTAGCGATCAGCCGACCGGAAAGTTGCTCCTCGCTGATCAGGTCGCCCCGGCACTCGAGGCGAGTCTGGCACGGCTGGGGACCGATCACCTGGATATCTACCATCTCCATGGCGTCGATGCGGCGGATTATGCCATCTTGCGGCAGGACGTGGTTCCCGAGATCGAGCGCCTCAAAGACCAGGGCAAGATCCGCTTCATCGGC
>PLEW01000149.1:36907-37911 GCA_003136555.1 Planctomycetota bacterium
GCGCCTGCGCGAGATCCTGGTCAATCTGGTCAAGCAGGGGCGCATCCCGGCGGAGATCGCCAGCGCTGCCGACCCGCTGGGCTTCCTGGTCAGGCCGGGCGGATCGCGTTCACTCAGCGAGGCGGCCTACCGCTATGTGCTCGATGAGCCGGGCGTGCATGTGGTCCTGAGCGGGACCGGCAGCGAGGAGCACCTGCGCGAGAATATCGCGGCGGTGCAGGCCGGCCCTCTCCCCACGCAGGACCGGGATCGGCTCGACGCCCTGTTCGCTGCGGTCGATGACGTGACCGGGGGGTGAACGCCCGCCGGCGTCCCGGATCGGCCCGAGATGCTGCGCACGGCGCCGTGCCGCGAAGCCGTTATCGCCATCAGCAGCTGGCGGAATGGTCCCGCCAGGCTGGCGATGGGCTGAAGCCTGGGGGCGCGATCAATAGAAGTTGATCGAGCTGTGGGTGACTTCCAGCAGGACCGCGCGCTGCTTGAAGGCGGTCTTGATCTTCTCGATGAGGGTGAGCAGGTGCTGGCGATTCTCCTCGGTATCCGGATAGATCAGTTCAATGACCGCCGATGGCTCCTTGACCAGCGTATGGTCGCTGGTCTGCCATTGGCCATCGGTATGGAAGATGGTGAATCCAGCCGGGAAGAGCGGCGTGATCGCCGAGTCGGCGAAGGCTGCGAGATCGGCAGGCGGGATCGGCCCGCGCGCATTGGTCAGTCCGAGACCNNCGGCGCGCCGAGATCAGAGGCTCATCGCGCGAGCCGATGTCGCAGCCCGTCATCAGCATGATGAGGATGATGAGGGAGGAGAGGGCGGCACAGCGTTGCATAGGGGACCAGGACGGGGTGACGGGGGTGGCGCTCATGGCGTGCCACGACCCAGGTGATCGATGAGGCGGATCGTCGATGCGCAGCAGGCAGAAGGTGCGGTCAGGATGTTGGTCGTGGTCAGGGGTGGCGAGGTCGTTGCACAGGCCGCGCTCACGATTCACCGACCACGATGAGGG
>PLEW01000140.1 GCA_003136555.1 Planctomycetota bacterium
CGTCTGCAGTTCGATTTCGCGCCGATCCATGCTGCGCTGCCGGAGACGCGGCGGTTCACCAGGATCGGCACCGGGCACATCCCCGGCACGAAGACGGTCCATGGCCACATCGACAAGCTCAATGAACCGACGCCGCATGAGCGGCATCGAGCCATCGATGAGCCAGCTGAGCCCGCGCACGCGAACGGTCCACGCTATCGCCTCCCGGCAGCGCTAGCGGCCGCTGCCGCTGTCGCGCTGTCCCTGCTGGCGATCTGGATCTGGAATCGGTGGCCAGCAAACCAAGTCCAGGAACCGCTACCGGCCCTGGCGCTCGAGGCGCAACATCCGGTGACGACCGCTGCGTCCCCGCATCCGGTGGCCGAATTGTCCTGGAGCAAGCCAGTCTGGGCTGCGACCTGCGGAGAGGATGCCTTTGGCCGTTGGGCGGACCTGAAGGTCGGCAATGGGGTGCAACGCATGCGCTTCTGCCCGTCAGGGACCTTCCTCATGGGCAGCGCACCGCTGGATCCGGGCTACCATGAGGATGAGAAGTTGGTGCGCGTGACGCTCCGGCACGGGTTCTGGATCGGCGATACGGCGATCACCCAGCGTCTGTTCGAGGCGATCAGCGGAGCCAATCCCAGCTACTTCACCGGCGCGGATCGCCCTGTCGAAAGCGTGGATTGGGATCAGGCGCAGAGATGCATCCAGCGCCTCAATGCGCTGCTTCCCATGCCGGAGATGCGACTTCCAACCGAGGCCGAATGGGAATATGCCGCACGTGCCGGGAGCGCCTCGACCGCATCGGTCTCGACCGTGAGCGACGGTATGGGGAGGCATCAGACCCATCCGGTCGCCATGATGCCTCCCAATGCCTGGGGCATGTACGATGCCCTCGGCAATGTCCTGGAATGGTGCCAGGACATGTACATGCCCTATCCGATGGATACCGCCGTCGATCCGGTCGGCTGGCAGGGGATCAACCGGGTCGCCCGAGGCGCTGCCTGGACCATGGCCGAGGCGGATCGGCGCATTGCGACACGTTCGAAATACCTCCCGGTCACCCGCTTCTTCTTCCTCGGCTTCCGGCTCGCGGCAAGCGAACCCTGACCGAACCGGGGATCATGGGCTAGTCCCGATGATCCGCTGGATACCTTCACGCGTTCGTCGGCGAGAACATCGGGCTGCCCCCTGCGAGCGATCATCGGCACAAGTAGCATGGGGATGGAGCCAGGTTACGCTCATGGACATGCCCGAGCTGCGCGGTGAAGTCATCTACCTGTACGCTTTCGATGTCGCATACGAGCTGCGCCGTGATGCCATCCACGAACTGCTTGGTCAGCGTGTCGAGCAGTTCGAGGTGGAACCCCACAAGCGCATGCCCCGGCAGCTGTTCTTCCACCGGCCGCAGATGGTGCGCCTGCCTATAGCCGAGCACCGCGGCAGCCTGGGCGCCATGCGCCTGTCCACCACCATCAAGCTGCTGCCGGTGGGCGCCATCACCATCACCATGCGCATCCCCTTCGCGGTCGATGCCTTGGCGGACCTGGTCGCCTATCATGCGCCCCAGCTCGACGGCATCAGCCTTGACGACCATGCGCGCCGCCTCGCAGAGCAGGTATGCGCGGAGCTGGTGCCGGCGCTGGTGCGTCCGGTCGCCAGCCTCGCGCATGAAGAGGCCTATACGGTGTTCTGCCTCGATGCGCAGCTGCTCGGGACCGCGGACAGCAAGAGCTGGCTGGATCGCCAGCGCCGCGAGGTCACGGCGCTGCTCACGCAGGAATCCGATCCCGCTGCCCTGGCCGACGAGGAGGTCGAGGAATCGACGCAGCGTGCGCTCAGCTACTACCGCACGGATCTGCTGGTGATGGACTGGGATGCGGCGCTGATCGTCGATCGCCTCCCCCCCAGCGAGGAGACCTTGTACATCCTCGAGCTCGCCAACCTCCAGCTCGCCGAGCTGGAGGCCTATGACCGTCTGCTCGATGAGGCCATCGAACGCGCCTACCGGGATCTCGGCAGCCGGCGACTCGCCCATCGGGTGATCGGCGAGCTGGGCGAGCTGCGCATCGACATGGCGCGGCTGAACGACGAACTGTCGAACATCACCAAATTCTTCGGTGATTGGCACCTGGCGCGGATCTACGCCGGCATCTCGCTGCGCTTCCACCTCGCCGACTGGCAGCGCACCATCGACGACAAGCTCAAGACCCTGGACAGCATCTACCAGGTGCTCAGCCACCAGCGCAACAACCGCCTGATGCTGATCCTCGAATCCGTGGTCGTTGCGCTGTTCGTCATCGATCTGGCTCTGGTCGCCCTGGACATCATCCGCCATTGAGGCGCTGCGCTGCTGCCATGAGGGTGTTCCCCGTGGACAGCGGTACGCCGCTCGCGTCCATGCGCATCGCCTTGCGGCTGTGCGCGCCGCAAGGTAGACTCTCCCCTTCTCCGGCCCCACTAGCCCAGGACGGCGCATGAACAGCGGCATCAATGTCGATTACATCAACCCGTTCATCGAGGCGACCATCCACACCTTCCAGACCATGTGCAGCGTCACTCCGGTGCGCACCCGCCTCGCCCTCAAGGGCAAGGACGAGGAGGTCTACGGGGTCTGCGGCATCATCGGCCTGGCAGGTGAAGCAACCGGGGCGGTGGTGCTCAACTTCCCCGAGCAGGTCGCGGTGGCGATGGTGAGCACGTTCGTCGGCGAGACGATGACCGAGATCTCCCCCGCGGTGATGGATGGCGTGGGCGAATTGGCAAACATCATCGCCGGAGATGCGCGCAACCGCATCATGAAGAAGGGCTACGCCTTCGAGATCGGCCTGCCCAAGATCGTCGCCGGGCGGAGCTTCGTCATCGGCCAGAACCGCTCGGTACCCTGCCTGGTGGTGACCTATGGCTCGGAATTCGGCTCCTTCAGCCTGGAAGTCAGCCTGAAGAAAGGCGATTAGCGGGGTGAACGATGGCGCAGCAGCGGCTGATCAGACCGGTTCGCATCTTCTCCAGCTCGGCAGCCGCCGCAGCAGGCATGGAGCGGGCATGGCGCAGAGACCATCCGGCGAAGGGCTCCCGGCCCATCGCCCCTGGCGCCATGCATCATGCTGTGGCGTCATCGCTTGCGTGCGGCTGGGCAGGAGGTGGAGCGGCCTGCCATTGGCGTCCTCTGCGCTTCGAGGGTATCATCAGGGTGCAGGTGTGCGGCTGGCGCAGTCGGGTCGCCTCCCAGGATGGACCACGGGGATTTCCACGCGCCACCTGTTCATGCTGTCGTTGCGGGCGGAATGATTCCATGGTATGTACACGTGAGCGGAGGACCTTGGCGTGAAAACCGTGCTTGTCGTCGATGATTCTGCCATGATGCGCAAGATCGTCATCAAAAACTTGAAGGATTGCGGGTTCGATATCCAGGTCGCCGAGGCAGCCGATGGCAAGGAAGGCCTCGCCCGCTTCAGCGCCGGCGGCATCGACCTGGTGATCTCCGACTGGAACATGCCCAACATGGATGGTCTGACGATGGTCAAGGAGATCCGCAAGGTCGACCCCGAGCGCAAGGTGGGGATCATCATGGTCACCACCGAGGGCAGCGCCGACCGGGTCAAGGAGGCGATCGTGGCCGGAGCCAACAACTACCTCGCCAAGCCCTTCACGCCCGAGCGCTTCAAGGAGAAGCTGAGCAAGTTCCTCGCTACCTGAGGGCCGCCGCCTCGGAGTCGCGGCCAGCCCCTGCACCAGGGTGCTCGTTCAAGGCCGGGAGACGAATGTATAGCGGCCTGAACCGATCGACAGCACCTCCGCATCCGGGTCGTGGCGCAGGACGGTCACCTGGGGCGCCTGGCCGAGCGGCAGGCCGCCTTCGGTGACCGCACCTCCCTCTGGGCGCGGAACGAAGACCGTGGCGCTGGTGTTGACGGGGATGGTGACCGTCAGGGCCAGCGTGCCGCCGTCGCGCTTCCAGTCGGTACCGATGCTGCCATATGGGGAGAGGAAGGCGGTCGTTGCCCAGCTCAGGCCGTCTCGCACCACCGGGTGGATGACGATGGTTTTGTAGCCGGGAGTGCCGGCCTGGATGCCGCCGACGCCGCCATAGAGGTACTCCCCCACGGCGCCGAAGGCGTAATGGTTGTACGAGTTCATGCCGATCGCGCCGAAGCCCTTATCCGGCGTCCAGCCATCCCAGCGCTCCCACATGGTGGTGGCGCCGTTCTTCACCGGGAACAGCCAGGATGGGTAGGTGTCGGTCAGCAGCAGGCGATAGGCGACATCGTCTCGCCCGGCCAGGCTCAAGGCCGGCAGCAGGCGCGGCGTGCCGATGAAGCCGGTGGCCAGATGCCAGTCGAAGCGCTTGATCTGATCGATGAAGCGGTCAGCCACCTGGGCCCGCCGCTCAGCTGGCAGGAGATCCATGGTGAAGGCCAGGGCATAGGCGGTCTGGCTGCTGCCCTTGAGGGAGCCATCCTGCTGAAGGAATGCGGCAGTGAAGGCGGCCTTCTCCTCGGCATGCCGCTGGGC
Organism: Planctomycetota bacterium; assembly: GCA_003136555.1. Taxonomy (GTDB): domain Bacteria; phylum Planctomycetota; class UBA11346; order UBA11346; family UBA11346; genus BOG-1363. The sequence continues at coordinate 4,498 of PLEW01000140.1, forward strand.
ATAGCGCTTGGCATCGTCGCTGCGGCCGATCGCAGCCGCCATCTCGGACATGATGCGAGCGAGGTGGGCGTAGTATGCGGTGTCGATGAGCTCGCTGGTTGCGCCGCCACCGGCATTCAGCCAATCGCCGAATCCTCCGACATGTGCGATGCCAGCGCTGGTCTTGCCCGCGAGCCACTGCATGTAGCGGTCCATGGCGGCGAAGCGGTCGGCGATGATGCGAGTATCGCCATAGGTGCGGTAGATGGTGTAGGTGCACAGCAGGGCGGCGTCGCCCCAGGCGGTCGCCCCGCCGCCGCCCATGATGTCCGGGACCACATGGGGGAAGGTGCCATCGGGATGCTGATCGTCCTCGCAGGTCTGGAGCCAGCGGGTGAAGAAGGCGGCGACGTCGAAATTGTAGGCGCCGGTGGGGGCGAAGAACTGGGTATCGCCAGTCCAGCCCATGCGCTCATCGCGCTGGGGGCAGTCGGTGGGAATCTCGAGGTGGTTGCCCAGCTGGCCCCAGATGATGCAGCTGTAGAGCCGGTCGATGAGCGGATTGGAGCAGGCGAACTGCCCGGTGCGGTGCAGCGGGGTGTGCACCACCATGCCGGTGACGGCATCGAGGGTCGGTGCGGATCCGAGGCCGCGGACCTCGACATAGCGGAAGCCGTGGAAGGTGAAGTAGGGCTCGAGGACCTCTTCGCCGGCGCCCGAGAGGATGTAGAAGTCCGTCGCCGGGCAGCTGCGCAGGGAGGCGGTGTAGATGGTGCCATCCGGGTTGAGCATCTCGCCATGGCGGACGGTGATGCGGCTGCCGGCGCGGCCATGCACCACCAGGCGCACCCAGCCGACCATGTTCTGGCCCAGATCGAAGGTCCAGCGTCCAGGTTTGGGTTCGCTGATGGTACGCGCCGGCAGGCGGTCGAGGATGCGGGCGGGCTCTGCCACTGCGGCCTGGAGGCGCCGTTGGCTGGCCGATCCCGCCTGTGCGTAGCGGGCGTGGACGACGGCTACCGGCTTCTCAGCGCTGCCGATCTCCAAGCGGGCGCCTTCGGCGATACGATGCTCCTGCTCCCGGCCATCCTGGCGGGTGGTGATGGTCAGCTCCTTGACCACCCCGGGCGCCGGATCGCCGCCGCACAGCGCATTGTCGACGGTGACGGCCAGGCGGCCACCGCTGATGGCGGCGCGCAGGGTCTCGCTGACATCCGCTCCGCCGGCCTGCGTGGCCGGTCCTCCATCCTCCACCGGCTTCCAGCCCCGGTCATCGAAGCTGGCCGTGCTCCAGCCCGGCATCGCCAGGCGGGCATCGTATGCGCATCCCATCAGCAGATCGGCATGGCGGATGGGCCCGTAGCTGGCCTTCCAGTCTGGCCCGCTCGCCACCACCTGGGTGCTGCCATCGCTGAAGTCCAGCATCAGTTGGACCAGCAGCCGCGGCGCGCCGCCATAGACGTTGCGTTTGGCCAGATGGGCCAGATCGCTGGCATACCAGCCATCGCCGAGGATGGCGCCGACGGCATTGGCGCCGGTGGCCACCAGGTCGGTCACGTCGTAGGTCTGATAGCACACCCGCTTGCGGAACTCGGTCCAGCCGGGAGCGAGCACATCCTCGCCGACGCGCCGGCCGTTGATCTGTAGCTCATAGGCACCCAGGGCGGTGACAAACGCGGTCGCCCGCACCACCGCCCGGGGCACGCTGAAGGTGGTGCGCAGGTACGGCGCCGGGATGCGCGGCAGGTCGGCAACCGGTGCTGGCCCGGCCCAGGGCACCCCGCCCGCCGCCGCTGCCGGCCAGGTTCCATCATCGTAGCCCACGCGGCTCCAGCCGTCACCGGGCTGCTGGCTGGCCTTCCAGCTCTGATCCATGGGGATGGCCTGGTCGGTGCCGGCATCGAAGTGCAGGACCAGGCGCCCGATGGCCTGCGGCAGATAACGATCGGTATGGCTGGCGATGATGCCTATGACATTGGCGCCCGGATGCAGGCTCGCGGTGGCTTCCAGCCGCGCGGTCGGCTCCCACTGCGCGGCATGGCCGATGACCGTGCCATTGACCAGCGCCGTGCATTCATGGAAGCCATAGAGCGCGAGCGTGGCGCGGATGAGATGGCGGTCCGCCGGGAGATCGATCTGCCGGCGCAGGCAGGTGTCAACGCCAGGAGTGCCCAGGGTGGCCGGGATGCCCACCCACTTCAACCCCTGCAGGGTGAGCAGCGCATCGCTGTGCGCCTGCTCGTCGGCGGCGCGGGACGCGGCGTCGTAGCCGATCCAGTGCGAGTGCCAGTCCTCGGGCCTGAGCAGGCCCATCGACCAGTGCGCTGCTGCACTCCAGGCTGACGCCACGTGCACCTGGTCCCACACCTGGACCTTCCAATAGCACTGCTGGCGGGAGACCAGCGCCTGACCGGCGTAGGCCAGCTGGATCGAACGGTCATCCTCGACCCTGCCGCTGTCCCACAGATCGCCCTGATCGCGGCCGAGGGCCTCGAGGGTGGAGGCCACCAGCACCCGCCAGGCGCTCTGCCGCGCGCCCCGTCGCTCATCGTGCAGCAGCCAGGACAGGCGCGGCTGGGCGACGTCGATGCCGAGCGGATCGTCGCGGTATTCGCAGCGCAGCGTGTCGACCGCCGCCGCCATGGCGGGCCGCAGGCCGGCGAGCAGCAGGATGATGACCAGCAGTGCGGGTCGCCAGGGCATGGCGCGGCGCGATTGCGAGGTGGCGCTGGACAGGCGCCTGAGATGCCGGCCGTCAGGCCGTGGCGGTCGAAGGGATCGCATCGACGGTGCTCCTGGGGGACGCTCGACCGTCGCAGGCTCCGCCTGGACGTCGTGCTCGCCAGCCTAGGGACCTGTCCATGGGTTGGTATCGGACGATGAGTCGGCTCGGCTAGCACGCCATGGACGTCGGTTGCGTCCTTCCGGGCGCCTGCCGAGATCCGCGAGACGCGCTAGAGCTTCCACTGCGCGGCGAGCTGCAGGGCCTTGCCTGCAGCCGGGCTGCCGGGATAGCGGCTGATCACCGCATGCAGGCCATCGCTGAGCTCCGCCACCGCCGCCTTAGGGGGCGGGCTGCCACCATCCCGGCCCACTCCCAGCCTGGCCGCCCGCTGCTGCAGGTCGACGAGCATGGTCTCGGCGGTGAGCTCTCCCTGGAACGCCGTGTCGGTCTTCCAGGCGGTCTTCAGCGCATCGAACGGCTGAGCCAGCGGATCGCCTTCGAGCAGCAGGAGCATATGCGCGAGGCCTGCCGCTGCGGCGAGGGCATCGTGGTCATGGGCCGATGCCAGGGCCGCGCTCTGCTCGTTGGCGAAGCCCTGCACCCGGTCGAGCAGGAAGGTGGACTCTTCCTGCGCCACCGCCTCCGTGCCCGCCTTCAGCGCACGCAGCGCCTTCAGGGTGGTTGCGAGATTGCTGGCCTGGGCGCCGATGCGCGCGGCATAGCGGGCAGTCTTGGCATAGGTGTGGCCGACGACCAGGGCGCCGGGACTGGCCTTGACCGCATCCTCGACCCTGGTGCCGAGCTCGCTCGGCAGACCGTCGAAGATCACCAGGCCGTTGTGGTCGAAGAGGAAGCAATGCGGGATGGTGCTGACCTGCGCACCGGCGAAGGAGCCCTGGTTGATGACGCTGATCTGCTCACCGCCGCCATGGCTCAGCCAGGCGGCACGCGCGGTCGCGTCATCGGATTCCTGGCACTGGTTGGCGATGATGATGAAGTTGTCGCGTCCAAGGCCCTCCTGCAGCGCCGCGAGATGCGGGATCGCCGCCAGGCACGGGCCGCAGTGGATGCCCCAGTAGTCCAGCAGCACGACCCGTCCACGCAACCCGGCGCTGGTGAGGGTCGGACCGTCGACGGCGGAGCCGAAATGCGGGTGCTCGAGCGTCACGGCGGCATGGAGCGTGCCGATAGCCATGACCGCTGAGATCAGGATGCGCAGGGCGGTGTGCGGCATGGAAACGGTGTCCTTCGAGCGATCGACGGCGTATTGGTCGCACGTGCGCCAATGACCCGTATCTCATAGCAGGCCATGCCAATGCAAGCTGCTCGTCGGGGGGAGCATCAGTTATCGGACGCTTCTGGAGTGGGACACCGGGCCTGCACTCGCATCGGGCAGCTGGAGCATCAGCGGGCACTGTCCGTGAGGGCGCCCCGCTGGCTGGCGGAGCGCTCGGATAGCGGCGCTGGCGAAGTCATCGTCGTCCTAGTCGAGTCAGCTTGGACATGGCGATTACCGTGATCGGCGCCAGGTATAAACCACGGACCAGATGAGATGCCAGACCCCATGAGTCACCAATATCCTACTCTTCAGCCTCAAACCGGCTATACCACCACGCACGCGCAGGGACACACTGCCACGTGCAGGGGATATCCATGGACACTGCGACAGCGCTTCGCCGCCTCGACCACTTCACCGTCGAAACGCCCTCTTGGGGCCTGGCCGACAGCGGCACGCGCTTCGGCACCTTCCGCCAGCCCTGGGCGGCCAAGCTGATCGACGAGAAATTCGCCGATGCCGGCCAGGTGCATGCCTACACCGGCATCTGCCCGCGTGTCGCGCTGCATATACCGTGGGACCGCACCGATGACTGGTCGAGCATCAAGGCCCTGGCGAATCAGCACGGCGTGCGCGTGGGGGCGATCAACCCCAACGTCTTCCAGGATCCCGACTACCAGTTCGGCTCGATCTGCCATGCCGATGAACGGGTGCGGGCCAAGGCCATCGCCCACCACCGGGAGTGCATCGACATCGCGGTTGCCACCGGTTCGGACGCCATCAGCCTCTGGTATGCCGATGGCACCAACTATCCCGGGCAGGCATCATTCCGCGAGCGCAAGCACCGCATGCAGGATTCGCTCGCCGAGGTCTACCGTGCGCTGCCGGCGGGGATGCGCATGCTGATCGAGTACAAGTTCTTCGAGCCGGCCTTCTACCACACCGATCTGCAGGACTGGGGATCGGCGCTCCTGATGTGCCACAAGCTCGGGGTGCAGGCGCAGGTGCTGGTCGATACCGGCCATCATGCCCAAGGCACCAACATCGAGCACATCGTCGCCATCCTGCTCGATGAAGGGCGCCTGGGCGGGTTCCACTTCAACAACCGCAAATACGCCGATGACGACCTGACCGTCGGTGCCATCAACCCCTACGAGCTGTTCCTGATCTTCTGCGAACTGGTCGCGGGCGAGGAGGATGGCGATGCGGCGGTGCGCGCCACCGCACGGCGCTGCGCCTACATGTTCGACCAGTGCCCGAACCACAAGCCGACGGTGGAATCGATCATCCAGTCGGCGGTGTGCGTCCAGGAGCACTATGCCAAGGCGCTGCTGGTCGACCGCGCGGGCCTCGAGCAGGCGCGCGCCCGGCACGACCTGGTGGAATGCGAGGAGATCCTCAAGGACGCCTACAGCACCGATGTCCGTCCGATGCTGTGCGACTGGCGCCGGAGCAAGGGCCTGGATGCGCACCCGCTCAAGGCCTTCCGCGCCAGCGGCTACACCCAGCGGGTCATGCCGGAGCGCATCGCGCGGCGCAAGGCCGCCGGCGCGGCCGCCGGTTCCGGCGCCTTCGGCTGACGGTCCCGCGCATGCCAAGCCCTGCTCAGCCACCCTCCGGCGCAGACGTGCCGCAGCCACCGGCTGCCGTACCTGGGGCACGCGCGCCCGGACCAGGTCCGGTGCTGCTCGAGACGCGCGATCTGGGCAAGTCCTATGGCACCGTGCGCGCCCTCATCGGCGTCAGCGTGAGCATCCTCGCCGGCGAGGTGCACGCGCTGATCGGCGAGAATGGCGCGGGCAAGTCGACCTTCATCAACCTGCTCGCCGGGGTGGTGCACCCGTCGTCTGGGTCGATCAGCATCGGCGGCGAGGTGCTCGAGCCCGGCAGCGTTCGCGCCAGCGAAGCCGCCGGCATCGCGGTGATCCACCAGGAATCGACCGCCTTCCAGCACCTCGACGCGCTCGACAACCTCTTCGTCGGCCGCGAGCCGCGGCGCTGGGGCTGCGTGCTCGATCGTCCACGCATGCGCGCCGAGGGCCGCCGCCTGCTCGCCGGGCTCGGCGAGACGCTGCAGGAGGGCCGCCCGCTCGCCGAGCTCTCGGTGGCGCAGCGGCAGATGGTGGCCATCGCCCGCGCGCTGTCGGTGCGCTGCCGGCTGCTGGTGCTCGACGAGCCCACCGCGTCGCTCTCGGCACGTGAATGCGGTGCGCTCTTCGCCGCCATCCGCCGGCTCACCGCCGCGGGGGTGGCGGTGCTCTATGTCAGCCATCGGCTGGAGGAGATCCTCGCTCTCGCCGACCGCGTGACGGTGCTGCGCGATGGCAGCCATGTCGAGACCCGCGCCGCCGCCGGCCTATCCAAGGACGACCTCATCCGCTCGATGGTCGGACGCGAGGTCCAGGAGCATGGTCATGGCGCGCCATCCGCCCCCGGCGCGGTGCGCCTGGCGGTCCGCTCGCTGAGCCGTTCTCCGTGCTTCCATGAGATCTCCTTCGAGCTGCGTGCCGGCGAGATCATTGGTCTCGCCGGCCTGGTGGGGGCCGGACGCAGCGAGGTCGCGGCCGCAGTGTTCGGTGCCGACCGGCCTGATGCCGGCAGCGTGCTGGTCGACGGCAGGGCGCTGCCACCCGGCGATGTGCGCGCCGCCATCGCCGCCGGCGTGGCCCTGGTGCCGGAGGACCGCCAGCACCTCGGCCTGGTGCTGCCGATGACGGTGGGCGAGAACCTGGTGCTGGCGGTGCTGGCGTCGTTGGCGCGCGGCGGGGTGCGCCGGATGTCGGCCGAGGCGGCGGTCGCGGCAGAGCAGATGAAGGCGATGGCGATCAAGGCCGATTCGCCGGCCGTGCCGGTGCGCACCCTCTCGGGCGGCAACCAGCAGAAGGTGGCGATCGGCAAGTGGCTCGCCGCCCATCCGCGGGTGCTGATCCTCGACGAGCCGACGCGCGGCATTGATGTGGGGGCGCGCGCGGAGATCTACCGCCTGATCCGCAGCCTGGCGGCAGGGGGGCTGGCGACGCTGGTGATCAGCAGCGACTTGCAGGAGGTGCTCGGGCTCAGCCATCGCATCCTGGTGATGCGCGAGGGCCGCATCAGCGGCGAGCTCAGCCGCCAGGATGCGACCCAGGAGCGCATCCTGGCACTGGCCATGCCGCAGGAGGCGGCCGTCGCCGGGGTCTCGCCATGACCGGCGCCTGGCTGCGTTCCCGCGAGGCCGGCGTCGCCGGCCTCATCCTGCTGACCGTAGCGGCGGTCGGCACCATCAACCCGCGCTTCCTCAGTGTGGAGAACGCACGCGACATCCTCATCGCCGCCTCGCCCGGCCTGATCGTCGCCTGCGGCGCGACCCTGGTGATCGTGCTGGGCGAGATCGACATCTCGATGGGGGCGCTGATGGGGGTGTGCGCGGCGGTGCTCGGCAAGCTGGTGTCGGCAGAGCATGCCGGGCTGCCGGTGTGGCTGGCGACCCTGATCGTGCTCTCCCTCGCCGCCGGGATCGGGCTGATCAATGGCCTGCTGGTCACGGTTGCGCGGGTGCCATCGATCATCGCCACCCTGGGCATGCTCACCATCCTCACCGGCGTCGGCGATCTGCTGATGGCCGGCGAGACCATCGGCGGATTCCCCGACTCGCTGCGCGCCTTCGCCATCGGCCATGTCGGCATGCTGCCGATGCCCGTGCTGGTGGCGCTGGCGTGCCTGGCGGCCTTCACCGTGCTCACCAGGGAGACCGCCCTGGGCCGGCGCATCTATGCGGTCGGCAGCAACGCCCATGCCGCACGCCTCGCCGGATTGCCGGCGCTGCGCCTGAAGGTGCTCGCCTTCACCCTCACGGGATTGCTGACCGGCGTCGCGACGCTCATCAGCGCGCCGCAGCTCGAGGTGATCGAGGCCGGCTTCGGCCGCCAGTTCGAGCTCTTCGTGGTGACCGCCGTGGTGGTCGGCGGCGCATCGATGAGCGGCGGGGCGGGATCGATCGCCGGCTCGGCGCTCGGCGTGCTCCTGCTGTCGCTGGTGCGTACGGCGCTGATCTTCCTCCAGCTCGGCATTGGCGCCACCTACTGGGAGCGCGCCATCCAGGGCGGCTTCATCCTCGCGGCGGTGCTCGCGGACCATGTCTCGCGCCGCAGGCGGGTGCAGCGATGAAGCTCGGCGCCTACCGCTATTGGCATGAGACCGTGCTGGCTGCGCTGATCGCGGCGCTGATGATCGGCGCCGCGGTGGTCGATCCGCGCTTCGTCTCCTGGAAGACCCAGATCGCCCTGTCGTCGCATGTGTGGGAGCTGGCGCTGCTGGCGGTGCCGATGACCGCCATCATCATCACCGCCGGCATCGACCTGTCGGTCGGCTCGGCCATGGCCCTCTCGGCGGTGGTGCTGGGCCTGGCCTACCAGGCGGGAGCGAACGCCTGGCTGGCTGCTGCCTGCGGCATCGTCGCCGGCGCGCTATGCGGCACCTTCAACGGCCTGGCGGTGGCATGGCTGCGGGTGCATCCGCTGATCGTCACCCTGGCCACCCTCGCGGCCTTCCGCGGCGTGGCCGAGGGCATCAGCCTGGGGCGGCCGATCTCAGGCTTCCCGGCATCGTTCACCGTGCTGGGCCTGGGCACCATCGCGGGCGTGCCCATCGCGGGCGTGATCGTCGCGCTGATCGCCACCGCTGCCGGGCTGGCGCTCGCGCGCACGCCGTCCGGTTTGTCGCTCTATGCCATCGGTCACAACCCGGCGGCGTCGCGCTTCAGCGGGCTGCCGGTGGCTAGGCTCACCGTCGCCCTCTACGCCCTCTCTGGCACCTGCGCAGGGCTGGCGGCGGCGATCTACGTCGCCCGCCGCAACACCGCCAAGGCCGATCTTGGTACCGGCCTCGAGCTGGACGTGATCACCGCGGTGGTGCTGGGAGGCACCTCGATCTTCGGCGGCTCGGGGCGCATCATCGGCACCGTGCTGGGCGTGCTGGCGATCCACGAGACCCGCGAGTTCGTGGGCTGGCATTGGGAGCACGAAGAGCTGAATGCCATCGTCGTCGGCGTCCTGCTGATCGCCGCCGTGCTGCTCAACCGCCTGTTCACCCGGCCCACCCGATGAGGTGTGCCCCCCAGAACCGCGGAGATGCCCCTGAGGGCGGCTGCCTGCCGCCATTGCCGAGCACCATCAGACCGGCCTGACCACTGCCACTTCCGGAGCCATCGCCATGCGCCATCTCGCCGTCATCCTCGCCGTCCTGACCCTCGCCGCCTCGGCAGCTGCCGTCGCCGCCGAGGCCGGTGCGCAGATCACCGTAGCGCTGCTGCCCAAGAAGAAGGGGGTCGCCTACTTCACCTCCTGCGCCGCCGGGGCCGAGCAGGCGGCCAAGGAGCTGGGCAACGTCACCCTGATCTACGACGGCCCCACGGACGGATCGCCAGAGAAGGCCGCGGCGCTGATCGAGAAGTGGACGCTCAAGGGCGTCGATGTCATCGCCGTGTCGCCCAACGACCCCGAGGTGCTCGCGCCGGCGATGCAGGCGGCGATGGCCAAGGGCGTGAAGGTCATCACCTGGGATGCCGACGGCGCCGCCTCCTCGCGCTCGTTCTTCGTCAACCAGGCGACCGGGACGCAGATCGGCGAGGCGATGGTCGATGCCATGGCCAAGGATCTCGGCACCCCGGCCGGCAAGGTCGCCATCGTCACCGCGACGCTCACGGCGGCGAACCAGAACGCCTGGATCGCGGCGATGAAGGCCCATCTGGCCTCAGCCTATCCGAAGATGGAGCTGGTGGCGATCAAGCCCTGCAATGAGGACCAGAAGGTGGCCTTCCAGGTGGCGCAGGACCTGATGAAGGCCTATCCCGACCTGGTGGGCATCTTCGGCATCAGCTCGGTCGCCTTCCCGGGCGCGGCCGAGGCGGTGAAGCAGGCCGGGCGCAGTGGCCAGGTGCTGGTCACCGGCCTAGCCACGCCGAACGCCATGAAGGGCTATGTGAAGGATGGCACGGTGAAGTCGGTGGTGCTGTGGAACACCAGGGATCTCGGCTACCTCACCGTGCGGGTCGCGCGTGCGCTGGCCGATGGCGTGCTCATTCCCGGTGCGACCAGCTTCGCCGCCGGCAGCCTGGGCAGCAAGCCGGTGGCCGGGGATGCCATCCTGCTGAACAACCTCCTTGTGTTCACCAAGGCGAACATTGACCAGTTCGACTTCTGAGACGATCTGGGCCGCGCCGCATCACCAGAGCAGGGACAGGGCGATGAGCAGGGACGAGCGGGCGTTCATGGATGAGAACGCTGGCAAGGTGTCATCCCAGGATGAGGGGGTGCTGGCCAGGCCGCCACGTCGGGGCGGAGCCGGCACGCAGCGGACGCCCCTCCTCGCCCCATTCCTGGAGCTACCAAGGACCGATGGCGCCATCCCTCCCATGCAATGGCTTGGGAGGCCGGGAATTGCCGAAATCGGCACGATTCCTGCTCGGATTCAGCCGCTGCCGCCACCATCCCCGGGTGTCTAAGGGGTACCCCTGTCCTCTTGAAGGGCGGTTTCACCGATCCATCATCCGCCGTCCGGCCCATCTGGGCTGGCCTTTCCTGACCCGTCACCAGCCAACTGGAGCCTCCATGAACCGAATCCTCGGCGTCCTCGCCCTGCTACCCGTCGGCACTGCGCTCATGGCCCTGGAGAATGTCAACGATGTGCGCGTGGAGCTCGGCAGCTTCTCCACCGCCGATACGCGCATCCACTACGATGTCACCGCCGGCTACGACTCGCAGATGCTCACCACCGGCAACTACTATTCGACCGACAACGACTCCTATGATCGCGGCTCGGTTGCGGTCAAGTTCGTGTGGGGCCGGCTCTATCGCGAAGGCGGCCTGCTCCTGAGCGCCGGCTTCGCCGCCTACGACGCCTCCTTCGACGAGCGGGACACGGTTTCCGGCTACGTCTACAGCCAGGATCGCCAGATCGGCGAATTCCAGTTCGGCGTCGGCTACGGCCTGCCCCTGGGGCATTGGTCCTACCTGGAGCTGATGGCGGATTTCGGCGTCGGCTACATGCAGGAGGACGGGCTCGACCATTCGCAAAGCGGCAACTGGGGCGAGGTCGAGACCGGCAGCGGCGCTGAAGGCTCCATCGGCGCCCATGTCGGCTGGTTCGCCAACATCGCCCGCCACCTCGTCCTCGGCCTGCAGGTCGGTGCGTCACGCCACGCGGCGACCCTGCATAACGACTTCGACACCGGCGCCAGCTACGACGAATATTTCAGGCAGTCCATCCTCGATTACCGCTTGGCTGTCGGATACCGCTTCTGATCCTGCGGCTTGCGTCTGATCACCGGCCTACCCTGCGAGAGTGCGCCATGCCCACCATCCCATCGATCATCGCGCTCCTGATCGCCTCCCAGGTCGCGGCCTTCTCCGTCGACGTCCTGCCTGATCCGACCTCGCCGCCACCCGTGCAGGCGGCGGCTCCGGCTGGCGCCCCCCCAGCGATTCAGCCGCTCAAGCCCATCGCGCAGAACTGGCAGGCGCCCGGCTACCTGTGGGTGCCCGGTCATTATGATTGGGATGGCAAGGCCTACGTCTGGAAGGATGGTTCCTGGCAGCCGGCGAAGCCGCCGGCGGGCGTCTCGCTGGCCTGGGTCGAGGGCAAATGGACTGCGGATCCGGCGGGCGGCGACGGCTGGTTGTGGATGCCCGCCCATTTCGAGCCGATCACCGCCGATGGTCTGCCGGCGCAGCCCCCGCCAGAGGCCCAGGCCCCGGGCCCGGTCGCCGTCCAGCAGGCACCGCCTGATACGACGGTGGTGGTGGAGCAGGCGGCCCCCGCCTATTACGATGATACGGTCATCATCGGTGCGCCGATCTGGGGCCCTTTCTACGGGGGCGGGTATTGGCGTGGGGGAGTCTATTACGGCGGCGGCTACTACCGTGGCGGCTACTACGGCGGCGGCTACTATGGCGGCGGCTACTACCATGGCGGCGGCGGCTACTACGGCGGCGGCTACTACCATGGCGGCGGCGGGTACTCCGGCGGAGCCGTCTACCGTGGGAGCGCCTCTGGCCACTCGGGACCGCCATCCGCGCCGTCCGGCGGCCACCACGAGCGCTGAACGGCGGACACGATACGGCAGCTGAGGCTGTCACGCCGCGCGTATCCCAGCAGTCGACGGTTCCCGACGCCGTGGCGCTGGTGATGCAGTCTGCGTTGCGATGCAGCTACGATCAACGCCGCCATTGGCCCGGACACCTCCGCCAGGCACATGACTGACACGCGCATTTCCCAAGCGATCGTCCCTCTGACGGTCGAGGAGCCGAAGCCGGTACCAGCACACAAGCGACCACCTGCATGCTCGCGGCTGGCGAGCAGGGCCGGGGGGCAATCCGTCCGCCAGCAGGGGACAAGGCGTTCGTTTCCGCGCCAGTCTGGTTGCCCACGCGCCGATGTTTTGGGATAGTAGGCCATGAATCCGTCCCAGGCGCCGATCCTCACACGTTCTCGGAGTCCACCATGGCCATGCCTGCCGCCGCCACCTCTCTCCGGCCGCTGGCGGTCGCGACCATGACCCTGATCGCCTGCCTGGCGCCAAGCCTGCGCCAGCAGCTGCCTGGCGCCGATGCGGGAGCATCACGGCAGGCGGACTTCGCCGCCTACGACGCGCAGGCCAAGCAGCTGCTCGCGGCCATGACCCTCGACGAGAAGATCGGGCAGATGATCCAGCCTGACCAGAGCGCGCTGAAGGATGTCGGCGACATCGAGCGCTATTTCCTCGGCTCCCTCCTGAGCGGGGGCGGTTCGGGTCCGAAGAACAAGGCGGACTACACCCTCACCGGATGGACCGATCTGGTGGACGGCTATCAGCGCCATGCCCTGAAGACCCGACTGGCCATCCCGCTGCTGTACGGCATCGATGCCGTTCATGGCCACAACAACATCCCGGGTGCGGTGATCTTCCCCCATAACATCGCCCTCGGCTGCACCCGTGATGCCGCCCTGGTCGAGCGCATCGGACGCATCACCGCCGAGGAGGTGCGTTCCACCGGCATCAATTGGGTCTTCGCGCCCTGCGTCACCGTGCCCCAGGACGAACGCTGGGGCCGGACCTACGAGGGCTACTCCGAGGAACCCCAGCTGGTGCAGGAGCTCGGCGCTGCCGCGCTGCGCGGGCTGCAAGGTTCCAGCCTGTCGGATCCGCTGTCGGTGCTCGCCTGCGCCAAGCATTTCATCGGCGATGGCGGCACCGCCTATGGATCGGCGACAACGCATGGCGACCACGGCCTCGACCAGGGCGACACCCGGGTCGACGAGGCGACCTTGCGCCGCATCCACCTGCCAGGCTACATCTCCACCGTGCGTGCCGGAGTCGGCACCATCATGCCGTCCTACAGCAGCTGGAATGGGGTGAAGTGCTCGGGCAACCGCCTGCTGCTGACCGACCTGCTCAAGCATGAGCTGGGCTTCTCAGGCTTCCTCATCTCCGACTACAATGCCATCGATCACCTCGATGCCGACTACAAGACCTGCGCCGAGATCTCGATCAATGCCGGCATGGACATGGTGATGGTGACGGACAGGTACCAGATCCTCTTCGCCGACCTGAAGGAGCTGGCCCTCTCCGGCAGGGTGCCGATGACGCGCATCGACGATGCGGTCACGCGCATCCTGCGGGTGAAGTTCGCGCTCGGCCTAATGGACAAGGCGCGCTCGCCGCTCGCCGACCGCTCGCTGCAGGCCTCGTTCGGCTCCGCCGCCCATCGCCTGGTCGCCCGCGCAGCGGTGCGGGAATCCCTCGTGCTGCTGAAGAACGACCGGCATACGCTGCCGCTCGCAGCCGCCACCCGCGTCCACCTCGCCGGACGGGGCGCCAACAGCCTGGGCATGCAATGCGGCGGATGGACGCTCGATTGGCAGGGCAGGATGGAGCACCTCGTCCCGGGCGGCACCTCGATCCTCGCCGGCATGCAGGAGGTCGCCGGGCCAGGGCATCCGATCACCGTCTCCGCCGACGGCAGCGGCGCCGCAGGCGCCGAGGTGGCGGTGGTGGTCATCGGCGAGAAGCCGTATGCCGAATGGGCCGGCGACAGCGTCGATCTCGCGCTCGCCCAGGTGGACGTCGATGCGGTGGCCACGGCGAAGAAGGCGGGCATCCCGGTGGTGGTGGTGCTGCTCTCCGGCCGGCCCCTGATCCTCGGCTCGGTGCTCGAGCAGGCCGACGCGCTGGTAGCCGCCTGGCTCCCGGGCTCCGAGGGCGGCGGGGTGGCGGACATCATCTACGGCATCGCCAAGCCGCAGGGGAAGCTGTCGCGCACCTGGCCGCGCTCGCTCGATCAGCTGCCGATCAGCATCACCGGCGATCCGGCTCGCTATGATCCGCTGTTCGGCTTCGGCTTCGGCCTGACGTATTAGCCGAAGCATGCGCTGACGCAGAGGCTGACATAGGGGCCGCCTGCGCCCGATCGCCGGACTGGTGCGAGGGATGGGCGACTGCGAGACTGGGATGAGTGCTGCCAACCTGGGATGCCTGGGGCAGCTCGCGGGCGGCCTTGAACACGGGTGCATGCATTCGACTTGGCACATGAGGGGCAGCACCGGCACGCGAGACGATCGTGCGGCTGGTGGTGGGTGCTGTCGCTGGCCGCGTCACGCATCATCCGGGGCTGCCAAAAGCGGTACGCCAGCGGGCATCCCCCGGCCGAGGGCGCTTGCAGCGCGATATCCGGGTGGTCTGAGGTGAACTCAGGGCGATGACCCCTCGTCGGCGTCTCGGCTCCCGTTCCTTGAGGAATGCAAGCCCGGCAATACCATAGCCCCGTTCGCCATCACAATTTCGCGATCTCGTGTATGCTGTCCGGGCGGGAGAAATCTGGCCGATGAATCAGGTCTCCGCTACCACCATATATGGTTATTCAAAGCGGCGTCGCCGCCTGCCGTCGCCTGCCGGATTCACGTCGGCGGACGTGCGCGGAAGTGACGTTGGTACCCTGGGCCCAAGCGGAAGCCTCGCCACTATCGCCAGCATGCGAGCATCTGGCAGGTGGTGGATATCGGCTGCGGCCGGCACGGCAGGCGGCAGGCAATGGTGAGCCTGGGCATCCTGCCGCGGATCATGATCCCCATCACCGCCCTGGTCGCGGTGGCGATGTCGGGGACGGCCTGGATGACTGCATCGCTGGTCTCGCATCGGCTCGAGGGCGATGCCGAGGCGCACCTGGCGGTGAGCGCCGATGGCCAGGCCCAGCACCTGGCCGACTGGATCGCCATGGCTCGTCGCGAGCTCTTGACCTGGAGCCATGATCCGCTCATCGCCCAGGCGGTGCTCGCCAACGCCGCCGCGGCGGTCCGCCAGCAGGCCAGCGAGCGGTTGGCCCAGCTCAAGCGCGACAATGACGACTACGATGCCATCCATATCGTCGATGGCAGCGGCATCGTCATCGCCTCCACCGCTGCCGGCTCGGTGGGCACGCTGCAGGTGGGGGAGCGTCCCTACATCCAGGAGGCGCTCGCCGGGCAGGACTCGCTCTCGGACGGCTTCCCCTCCAAGCGCACCGGCAGGCCGGTCATCGCCCTGGCGACGCCGATGCGCAGCGGCGGGATGGTGGTGGGCGCCCTGTATGCCATCGTCGATCTCGGGGTCTTCGCCCAGGACATCATCGCCAACGGCCATCTCGGGCGGGAAGGGAGCTCCCAGCTCTTCGACAGCACGGGCACCTGCATCGCGCATCCGCAGATCGCGCGCATCCTCGAGCCGGCCAGCGCGCTCGATCGGCTCCCGTACGGACCGGCACTGCGCGCGGCGGCCGGCGGCACGCTGCGCTACCAGGAGGACGGCCAAGCCAAGCTCGCCGCCGTGCGCTCGGTGGTGGGGACGCATTGGCTGCTCTGCAATGCGGCGTCGCTCGCCGAAGTCCGGGCGCCCAACGCCCATCTCCTGCTGGTCATCATGGGGGTGGCGGGGGGCGCGCTGGTCCTGGTCGCCCTGGTGACCGCCGTGATCGCCAACGCCATCTCCGCACCGGTGCGGCAGACGGCAGACGCCCTGACCGCGTTCGCCGCCGGGGACCTCACCGCAGAGGCTCCCACCAGCGGGGCCGCGGAGGTGATCCGCATGGGGACAGCCATGCGCACCGCCCTTTCCGGAGTGCGTGCGGCCCTCGGCGCCGATCGGGTCGACTGGATCACCGTCGGTCGCCACACCGCCGAGAAGAGCCAGCTGGTCCAGCGGCTGGTGGTCGCCAGCGCCGGCCTGACCGCGACCAGCGGGCAGCTGGCGACCAGCGCCGAGGCGGCCTCGTCCCAGGCCTCCGCCGTCGGCGCCTCGTCCGAGCAGGTCTCGGCCCACATCGAGACGGTTGCGATCGGGGCCGAGCAGATGAGCACGGCGATCGCCGAGATCGCACGCTCCACCGCCGAGGCGGTGCGCACCTCGCTGGAGGCGGTGCGCACGGCGGAGACCTCGTCCGCCATCATGCAACGGCTCGGCGAGAGCAGTGACCGCATCGGCGACATCGTCAAGTCGATCTCCACCATCGCCGAGCAGACCAATCTGCTGGCGCTCAATGCCACCATCGAGGCGGCGCGCGCNNATCCGCCTGGTGTCCGATCGCATCAGGCAGGCCAACGAGTTTCAGGGTGCGATCGCCAACGCGGTCGAGGAGCAGGCCGCCGCGACGCGCGAGATCAGCGGCAATGTCCGCGAGGTGGCCAAGGGCTCGAGCGAGATCGCCCGCTCCATCCAGGGCGTGGCGCAGGCTGCCGGCACCGTCAGCACGGCAGCCGAGGCGACCGGAGCCGCGGCCGAGGATCTCTCCCGCATCGCCACCCAGCTGAAGGGGTGAGGCAGCGGTCGGATGAGGCTGGCTGGTGGCGAGGGGACCCTGCTCACCGGCGATCTCCGTCCTAGCGGTAGATCGTCAGGGCGATGCAGCCATCGACGATCGCCAGGTCATGGCCGCCCGCGACCATGATGCCCTTCAGGGCATGCTGGCCGGTCGCCGGGGCCGACGCGCCCTTGTCGGAGACCACCGAGTATTCCTCGTCGAGATCGGCCAGTGAGCACCTCCTGGTCACGCGCTCGGACACCCATGGGCCAGGGTCATTGATGTACAGCAGCGGGTCGGTGATGTCGTTGAATCCGGCGCAGGTGACGAAGTGGCCGCCATCGCGCCGGTAGAGCTTCGCACCGGCATCGGCCTTGTACCAGCCGACGACCAGGATCAGGTTGGCCCCGGACTTCAGCGCCGTGCGCATCCACGGGTAGTCTGCGAGCGGACCGACGCTGTGCGGCTCGTGCCCGCCCCAGCCCTTGGTCTCGAAATGGTATTTGGCGCCGTTCTCGATGAGGAAGCGCTCCATGCCCGCGATCAGCGCCACGGACGAGGTCCCGGTGGTGGTGACGGTGTTCATGTAGCCACGGGAGCCCAGGAGGTTGATGAAGCCGACAATGTCGCGCTCGCTGGAGATGTCGTTGGGGAAACGCACATCGCCGATGAGCTTGAGATACATCAGCACATTGGCGGCGGCGGTGGGACCGCACATGGTGGCACTGAGGATGCCCAGGGAGTTCTGGGTGTAATTCGGCATCATCGACCTGTGCAGATCTTCGCCAGCACCGGCGAGCGCCGAGAGCGCAACGATGAGGACCAGGGCCTGGATGCGGCAGCGCCCGGCCAGGGGAGTGCCGCCCGCCCTGTGCGCATGGCGCCGGGTGCACGGCCGGCCCGAGGAAACGTGGTGTCCAGCATGAGGCATGCGTCCCTCCCACCCGGTGGCGGAGTATACCCGCGGGCCTGGGATGCGGCCAGGCCGATCACGGGCCAGCGCGGCGGCGAGCGCATGGCGGGAGTTCGCCAGCACCCGCCGGGTGTCACGTAAGACAAGCTGTTCATTGGTCTTGCATATCGGCTGGCGTTCCGGCGCTGGCATGCTCCGTGCACCTGGAGAGCGTGGACGTCACCGCCCCGGTTCACCCCGCCAGCCAGAGCCGGGGGCGCATCGCGGGAAAGCGCGTAACGCCGAGCGACCCCGTTCCGTTCTCTCTGGTCAGGAGCCTGCATGGACGTCCAGGATGCCGTCAGCATCGCCCTCTGCGCCGAGCAGCGTCGGCTCTTCGCCTACATCCTGGCTTGCGTCGGCAACCGCACTGAGGCCGACGATGTGCTGCAGGAGACCAATGCCGTGGCCCTGCGCAAACGCGCCGACTTCACCCCGGGCACCGCCTTCTGGCCCTGGCTGAGCACCATCGCCTACTTCGAAGTGCTCAGCTGGCGCAAGCGTCGCCAGCGCGAGCGCTGCGCGCCCCTGTTCGACGATAACACCTGCGCGCTGCTGGCGGCGGAGGGGGTGCAGGCCTTCGCCGACTGCGACCAGCGGCTGGAGGCGCTGCGCCGCTGCCTGGAGGGCATTGCGCCCAAGCAGCGCGCGTTGATCGCCCTGCGCTACCAGGATCAGCTGAGCTGCGAGGCCATCGCCGGCCAGAGCGGTCGCACACCGCTGGCGGTGCGCCAGGCCCTGTTCCGGGTGCGCGCGGCGCTGTCGCAGTGCATCGGCCTGCGCCTGGCCGCGGAGCGCCCGGCATGAGCCTGCCTCCCGACACGCGCGCCGACCTGGATGCGCTGATCAGTGCGCACCTCGATGCCACCCTGACCAGCGATGCGGCGATGCGGCTGAATCTCCTGCTGGCGCACGAGGCGGAGGCGCGCCGCATCTATTTCGACAGCATGGCCCTGCATGCTCTGCTGCTGTGGGGGGAGGGGGCGGCCGTCCCGCGGCAGGCACCGCTGATGCCCATGCACACCGCCGCCAGGTGGCGCTCATGGGGCGTGCCGCTCGCCGCCTGCCTGGCGCTGTCGGCGGCCCTGGCCCTGGTAGTGAGCCGCCGCCCGCATGACGGCCCGCCGCCAGCCGAGCAGACGGCGGCCCTGCCCCCCATCATCGCCAGCATCGCCTCCAGCCAGGCATGCGCGTGGGCCGCCGGGACGCTGCCGACGACGGTGGGCTCGCAGCTGACCAGCGGCACCCTCCAGCTGATCACCGGCCAGGCCGTCATCTCCTTCGCCAGCGGCGCGGTACTGGTGCTTGCCGGTCCTGCGACCGTGGAGCTGGAGAGCGGCAAGCGCGCCTTCCTGCGCAGCGGCCTGATCGCCGCCGAGGTGCCGGCTCCGGCCCGGGGATTCACCGTCGATACCACCAATGGGACGATCACCGACCTGGGGACGCGCTTCGGACTCGAGGTCGCAGCCGATGGCGCCAGCACCCTGCTGACCGTGGTCGGTGCGCTGAGCGTCCGTCCGCGCTCCGCTCCGCTGGCCGCCCCCATCCTGCTGCACGCCGGGGAGTCGCTCGCACTCGACCGCGAGGGCATCGCCAGCGCGGTCGTCCCGGGCGATCCTGCGCGCTTCGCCGTCGCCCTGGCGGCACTTGGCCACAGCCAGCCGCAGGCGGACACTGGGGGGGAATACTGCGTAGCGGTGCTGGCGGACCGACCGCTGGGCTATTGGCGCTGCAACGAGGATCCGGCCAGCGGCGTGCGCGAGGTCGCCGACCGCTCTCCGGCGCACCATTCCGGCAGCATGCACGGAGGGCTGCGCAGCATCCCCGGAGTCCCGGGCATCGGCGGCCGGGCCCTGGCCTTCGACGGCTCCACCGGCTACATCAGCATCCCGCACCGGCCCGACTATTCGACACTGGAGCTCTCGGTCGAGTTCTGGCTCGCAACGAGCGAGCCCTGGACGCATCCCTGGTGGCCGGGGGATGCCATCCTGATCTCCAAGGATGTGCCAGGGGCGGCCAACCACGACTGGAGCGTGATCGGAGGGTCTGTCGGCGCCGGGCAGCGTGGCGGCCGCGTGATCGTCGGTGTGGGCGTGCAGCAGAGCGATGAGCTGCTGAGTTCGCCGACGGCGCTCAATGATGGGCGTTGGCACCAGGTGGTGTGGACGCGCGATGCTGCCGGGCTGAGCCTGCTCTATGTCGATGGGCGGACGGTGGGCCGCATGCAGGGCCGCCGTGGTGCGATCAATAATCCCCTCGACATCGAGATCGGCGGCGGCACGCGTTCGGAAGGCGCCGTGCCCGGTGCCCACGTCGCGGTCGATCTGCATGGCGTAGCGCTGGGCGATCGGCTCTTCCTCCAGGGCGCGCTCGCCGAGATCGCCCTCTATGGACAGGTGCTGGGTGCAGACCGCGTTGCCGCGCATTACCGCCTGGCAGCCACCAGCGCAGGGACGCCATGAGCGCGCCGCTGCCGCCGATGCGCGCCGGAGCTGCAGCGGTCGCAGGACCTGGGCGGAGCGGGATGCTCGGCCTGCTGGCCCTTGGTGCGCTGGCGGCCGGGGGCGATGCCCCGGGCGGCCCCGCGCTCCTGGATGCGGCTGGCGTCAGCGCGTGGGTCGATGACTTCAACCGCACCGACGAGGAGCCCCACGCCCTGACGGTGCCGAATCAGGCGGCCGCAGCCTTCCTGGTGGCGAACATCCCGCGCTTCAGCTGCCCTGAGCGGGAATTCGAACGCACCTACTACTTCCGCTGGTGGACCTTCCGCAAGCACATCGTCCGGACGCCGGAGGGCTATGTCATCACCGAGTTCCTGCCCGCCGTGCCGTGGGCCGGGAAGTACAACACCATCGACTGCGCCGCCGGCCATCACGCGCGCGAGGCGCGCTGGCTTGCCGACCCGCGCATCGCGGCTGAGTACGAGGACTTCTGGCTGCGCCCGGGCGGAGGGGAGCCGCGCCGCTATTCCTTCTGGTGCGCGGATGCGGTGTGGCAGCGGCTGTGCGTCACCGGCGACAGCAGCCAGGCCATCCGCCTGCTGCCGGCGCTGATCGCCAACTTCGACGCCTGGACGGACCACCGCGATGCCAATGGCCTCTATTGGCAGGTCGACGACCGGGATGGCATGGAGGCCTCGATCGGCGGCAGCGGCTATCGCGCGACCATCAATAGCTACCAGTTCGGCGACGCGCAGGCGATCGCACGCATCGCCGAGCTGGCGGGCCAGGCCGAGGTTGCGCGTGGCTTCCACCAGCGTGCCGAGGCGATCCGCGCGCTGGTCCTCGGCAAGCTCTGGGATGCGCGCGCGGGCTTCTTCAAGGTCCGGCCGCGCGACGACCATGGCCAGCAGCGGCCGCTCAACGACACCCGCGAGCTGCATGGCTTCACGCCCTGGTACATGGATCTGCCCGGCGCCGCGCAGGCGGTGGCGTGGAAGCAGCTGATGGATCCCGAGGGCTTCTTCGCCCCCTATGGCCCGACCACGGCGGAACGGCGCAGTCCGCGCTTCGCGCTCGCCTATCAGGGGCATGAATGCCAATGGAATGGCCCGAGCTGGCCATTCGCAACCGCGGTGACCCTCACCGGCCTCGCCAATCTGCTCAATGGGCCGGCCCAGGATGCGATCACCCGTGCGGATTACGTCACGCTGCTGCGCATCTATGCCGCCAGCCAGCGGCGCACGCGCGAGGACGGGGTGGTGGTCCCCTGGATCGACGAGGATATCAATCCCCTGACCGGGGACTGGATCTCGCGCACCCGGCTGAAAAGCTGGTCGCACGGCACCTGGGATGCCGGCAAGGGCGGCATCGAGCGGGGCAAGGACTACAACCATGCGACCTTCGCCGATCTGGTGATCAGCGGCCTGATCGGCCTGCGTCCCCGCAGCGACAGCACCATCGAGGTCAATCCGCTGCTGCCGGAGGGGATCTGGCCGTGGTTCTGCCTCGATCATGTGCGCTACCACGGCCATTGGCTGACCATCGTCTACGACCAGCACGGCGACCACTTCCATGCCGGGCTGGGCCTGAGCCTGCTGGTGGATGGAACCGTGGCCGCGACCAGCCCGACGCTCCAGAAGCTCACAGGACACCTGCCATGACCCCGACCATGCCCCCCATCCCCTCATCATCGCTGCCGCTGCCCACCGGCTCGTGCCGCCTCGCCCTGGTCGCCGCCGCGGCCCTCTGCTGCCTGGTCGCCCTGGCCTGCGGCGCGTCGGCGGCCGAAGCGGCGGGATGGGTGAAATACCCGGGCAATCCCGTGCTCGGCGGCCAGTACGGCACCTGCTTCGACATCACCGTGCTGAAGGAGGGGGAGACCTACCGGATGTGGGTCTCCTGGCGGCCCAAGCACAGCGTCGCGCTGGTCGAGAGCGCCGACGGCTTCCATTGGAGCGAGCCGGTCATCGTGCTGGGGCCGTCGTCATCCGGCTGGGAGGAGGACATCAACCGCCCGCGGGTGATCAAGACCGGCGGCACCTACCGCATGTGGTATACCGGCCAGGCCCATGGCCATTCGGCGATCGGCTATGCCACCAGCGTGGACGGACGGGTGTGGACGCGCATGAGCGAGAAGCCGGTGCTGGTGGCGGAGAAGCCCTGGGAGAAGGTCGCGGTGATGTGCCCGGACGTCCTCTGGGATGCCGGAACCTCCACCTACCGCATGTGGTATTCGGGGGGCGGCCAGTACGAGCCCGACGCCATCGGCTATGCCACCAGCCCCGATGGCCTGGCGTGGAGCAAGCATGCGGACAATCCGGTGATGCGCCCTGATGCCTCCATCCCCTGGGAGCAGCACCTGGTGACGGCCTGCCAGGTGATCCGGCAGGATGACTGGTACCTGATGTTCTACATCGGCTTTCGCGACATCGATCATGCCCAGATCGGCGTCGCCCGCTCGCGCGACGGCATCACCGGCTGGCAGCGCCATCCGGGCAATCCGATCGTCAGGCCCGACCCCGGGGCCTGGGACCACGATGCCTGCTACAAGCCCTATGCGATGCTGATCGGCAACCGCTGGCTGCTGTGGTACAATGGCCGCCATCAATCGCTCGAGCAGATCGGCGTCGCCATGCATGAGGGCAGCGATCTGGGCTTCTGAGGCAGCCACGCGGTTCAGGCCAGCGGTACCCGCACCTCGATGATCTGCTGATCGGCGGGACTGGTCTCGGGGTTGGTGCGGTAGATCTCATAGGGCGAACCCCGTCCGGTCTCCCGGCCCCGGCTGGGCAGCCACGTGCCCATGATCTCGACGTAGACGGTCGGCAGCCGCTCCAGCGGCCCGCGGTGGACCGCCACCGCATGTTCGCCTCCGGGCAGCACCTGGATGCCGACGCCGCCATCCACGGTGGCGCCATCGGGGATGACGATGCAGGCATCGTAGCGGATGCGCGACGGCTCGGTCACCGACGGGTTGTCATGGCCGACCCCGAGGCAGACGGTCGAGCCGTTCAGCAGGCCACGCGGCCCGGCCCAGGCGATGAGCGTTTTTCACACCGGACCGCACTCATTGTAGGGTCCGATATGGCGCAGGAAGGCGACCCGCAGCGGGTCGAGGGTGGCGATGTGGATGTCCATGGCAGAGCCTCCGGGCGAATGCGTGATTTCAAAGCGGTGCACATCGGAGAGCGCCGGCAGCACCCGCGGTCGGCGGCGCCAGGCCGACGGGGTGCACCGGAAGCGCAGCCTGAAGGCGCGGGTGAAGGACGAATGGTCCTGATAGCCCGCATCCAGGGCGATTGCCAGTACAGACTTCCCGGGGTCGCGCAGCGCGAGGGCCGCGCGCTCCAGACGCACCCGGCGCAGGTGGTCGGCGACGGTCTCGCCCACCATGCCGGTAAGGTTCGATGGAAATGGCAGGGCGAATAGCCTGCGAGCTCAGCCAGCGTGTCGAGGCGCACCGGCTCGTCCAGATGGCCCTGGAGATGGACCAGGACGCGCAGGATGCGCTCCTGGTACTCGTGCTGCGTGCTCGTACGTGCGGCATCGACCTGCATGGCGGGGATGGTCGGGCGCGGGGATGCCGGTGCAGTGCCGATCGTGCGCGTGATGCGCCGGGCCGCACGGACGCCGCGGGAGGGTTCCGGGCTCACCGGGACTGGGGACCCGGATACCGGGTCATGAGCGCGATCAGCGTGTGCGCGGTCACGGTGCAACCGGTCCCGGGTCGGCATCCGGCGCCGCTGCGGCATCCGCCGCTGAGCCCGGCAATATCAGGACCATCACCGAAGTCTGCTCAGGCGACCAGTAGACCAGGCGGCCATCGGCCAGCTCCCAGGAGGTGGTATCGGTGGTGTAGCGCCGATCCCCGGTCGCCCGCCGGCGATCCTCGAGGGGCCCGGTCCCGGGATCATGCGCGATCGGAGCCGGCGGATGAGCCCCCTTTGGCAGAAGGTGCCCGGATCGGAGCTGAAGGCGAGCTGCTCATCGTAGTCGGTGCTGGGATAGGTCGGGTAGGTGATCGCGCCATGATATGGAGAAAGGCGTATCGTATGCAGCTGGGGAAGCGTGATGCGCACACCAGACGCATCCGCGAGCACCGCGGCATCGGTCAGGAATTCCTTGCTGGAGATGGCGAAATCCTTTCCCGGGAGGGTGGGGCGCGACTGTGGTCGCACGATGCATCCAGCGCAGCGCCGGACGGAATGCTGCACCTCGACGAGCCGGTATGGCACGGTCAGGCGCACCTCCGTCTTCAATTTGTCCTGTCGCATGGGATCGGGAACGACCGTCTCCACCGAGATCGGATCGCCTGGGTACACGATGCAGCGGATGGGCACGGTGAGCCAGTGTCCATCCTGGTTCCCGGAACCGCGGATGACATGGCTGAGCAGCAGTTCGGCGCCAGACCCTTTGGGATCGCCGGGGATGTCGATGGCGCGCAGGAAGGCGATGCGCGTGTCGGACGACGGCACCAGGGCGGCCTCGCGGCTGACACCGCTGAGGTAGTAGCGGATGCCTGCCCGGGCCGCGACGCCTGCGCGGGAGCGCTCATCGCCGAGGAGGAAGTGATCGGCGACCAGCGCCTCGGGGCTGCCCTGCTCGACCAGATAGGCGAGCTCTGGCCATGGCACCGGCTGGGAGGGGAAGATGCCGCCATAGACCAGCACGGTCTCGTCCGGGATGGCACCCTGGGGATCCGGACGTCTGGTCAGCGGATAGCCGGTCGCAGCGATCAACGTGCGCGCGTGGCAGGTGTGGCGCACCCAAGGCTCGGTGGTGGCGATGGTGAGCGTCGCCTGATCGCCCTCGCCCATGCGCACCAAGCCCTGATCGGCGATGCCGGGGACCTGCAGCGGCGCCCAATCGCTGGTGCCGGTGCGCATCTCGAGCAGCACCCCGATGCGCTCGACGGTGTTGACGACCGCGCGACCGCCCACCTCGCGGGTCCAGCTCGCCGAAGCTCCTGACGCGCTGCGCTCCTCGCCCGGCGGGGTGGTGTGCGGGATGGTGATGGTCAGGGCGATGCGTCCGATCCCATCGATGACCCGCAGCTGCGGTGGCGGCAGATTGTAGACGTAGACATGCGGCAGAGCGCGATCGGTGCCGAGCACCATGACGATGCACCAACCGCACACCACCAGCGCGCAGACGATCGCGCTTGCCCTGCCTGGCCCGATGCGGTCGTTCTTCATCGCCAACGCTCCTGCTGCCTATGGGTCACCGTACGCTTGTGGAGCGGCTTTTCAGCAGTCAGGGACATGGTACCGTCCAGGCATGTCACTCCTGGCCGGATCAGCGACGTGAGCGGAGCCGCCACGGTGGCGGTCAGGATCGCCTCGCTCGCCGCCTGGTGGTGGCTGATGATGGCGATTCACGAGCTCGGCCATGTGCTCGCCTGCCTGGTCACCGGCGCCACCATCGAGGCGGTCATCCTGTGGCCGTGGACGATCTCGCAGACGGTGCGCAGCGGCTCGCGCTGGCCCCTGATCGACACCTGGGCCGGCCCGTTGTTCGGCATGCTCGCACCGTTGGCCCTGTGGCTGCTGGTTGCCCGCCGTCCGGCGGGCGGCTGGATCGGCGGCTGGGCAGGCTTCTGCCTGGTCGCCAATGGCGCCTACCTGGGCGGGGGCTGGCTGGATCAGGGGGGTGATGCGGTGGAGCTCATGCAGATGGGGGTCCCGGTGGGCGTGCTGATCGGCGTGGGCGCGCTGGGCATGGGTGGAGGTCTGTGGCTCTGGCATCATCTGCTGGAGGCGCGCCGGAGGAGGTCGGTGGTCTGGACGGATCCTATCTGAGACGTGCACCTCAACACGCGCCAGAGGACCAGGTACCATCCACGTCACGGACCAGCATGCTGCCCAGGCCGTCCTGCGGGCGGTCTGCTCATGCGGTCAGGGGCCTGGCACAAGCAGGGAACCGGTATGCGTACATGGCGGATGATGGTGACGGTGGCGCTGGCGATGGGCTGGCCGGCCTCTGGGCAATCCCAGACGCCCGAGCCCGGTGGGGAGAAGCCCGCCGATCCCGCGATGGTCGATGTCGCCGATGTCCTGGGTCTGCCCCGGGTGCTGCTGATCGGAGACTCCATTTCGCTCGGCTACACCCTGCCGGTGCGCGCGCGGCTTGCCGGCATCGCCAATGTCCATCGCCCTGCCGCCAATGCAGGCCCGACCACCGTGGGGGTCAAGGACCTGGACGCCTGGCTCCATGTCGGTGCCGCGGCTGGGGAGCCGTCCAAGGCCTGGGATGTCATCCATGTCAACTTCGGTCTGCATGACCTCAAGATCATGAAGCCCGGTCCCGATGGCGGGGTGCGGCAAGTACCGCCCGCCGAGTACGAGGCCAACCTGCGCGCCCTGATCGGCCGTCTGCGCGCCACCGGCGCCAGCCTGGTCTGGGCCTCCACCACCCCGGTGCCCGATGCGCCGCAGAAGCCCATGCGCCTGGTCGCGGATGTCGTCCAGTACAACGGCATCGCCGCGCAGGTGATGCACGACAACGGCATCCCCATCGACGATCTCTATGGCGTCGTGCTCCCGCGGGAGAGCGAGATCCAGATCGCCGCGAATGTGCATTTCACCAAAGCGGGCTATGAACTCCTGGCGACGCAGGTGGCGGACGCCATCACCAGCGCCCTGGCAGCGCGACGCGCCAAGCCTTGAGCCTGAGGCTCGGCTCACGCCCTCATGACCGTCGGGGCGGCAGGTGGCCGGCACCAACGCTGCGGTAGAGCGACGGACTGGTCGTCACCAGGCGGCGGAAGGACTTGTTGAAATGCTGCACGTCACTGAAGCCGAGCCGCTCGGCGATGCGGCGGATCGGCATGTCGGTGGAGATGAGCAGCTGCTGGGCATGGTCGATGCGGGCCCGCAGCTGGTAGCCATGCAGGGTGGTGCCGTAGCGGGCGCGGAAGCGGCGGGCCAGGTAGTTCTGGCTCAGGCCGACCTCGTCCGCCAGCGCCCCGACCTCCAGCGCCTCCGGCAGGCGCTCATCGATCAGCGCGGCGGCGGTCGCCAGCGGATCCGTGCCGGCTGCAGCCGATGGGCTGGCGAGCCGGTCGTGGGAGACCTGGGTCAAATCGAGCAGCAGGGCGAGCATGCCGGCCGCGGCGATGGCATCGGCGGTCGGGTGGGCATGGCGATCGGGACCGGCCAGCACCGCCGCGATGCGGCGCACACTCTCGACCAGGCGATGGCGCAGGGGACCGAGACGCAGATGCACGGGCAGCGATACCTGCGGTTCCTGAGGCGCGACAGGGAAGAAATGGACGCACCAGTGCCGACCGGGCCGCTGCAGGCGATACCGGCTTTCGAGTCCAGCCGGCGTGATGGTCGCATCGCCTGGTTGCACCTGCACCGTGTACGCGCCCAGGCGCACCTCGGCATGGTAGTCGTAGATGTGCAGCGCATGCGTCGGGCTCAGGTAGCCATGCTCGAAGTTCCCATCATCGAGCGGCCAGTGTCCGGCGCGATCGACGTGGGGCAGTCCGGTGCTGGGCCATAGGAACAGGGGCATGGTCATGGTTGTTGAATTCATACCACGATCACCGGAATACGCCAAGCGATCAGTATCGCCCACATGACCGAGCTCATGCCCGAGCGCAGGAGAAAATGGCCACAATGTATAGGAAACCGGGCATTGTACGCCGGTCGGAGATCAACGACGACTGACCATCAACGATCGGCAGGTCGAAAACGTACCATACTGCGGATCGTAGCAGCACGCTGCGAGAGGAAGGACGCAGTGGCCGTGGGACGCACGTCGCTCAGATGGTCCAGCGGTGCTGGGAACGGTCATCGCGCGCTCCACGCCGCGCTCAGCGTGGCGATCCTGGCGCTGGTCATGATCCGGGTCGACACGCTCACGGCCGCGGATGCCGCTGTCGATTTCAATCGGGCGGTGCGTCCGATACTCTCGGAATACTGCTTCGCCTGCCACGGACCGGACGAAGAACAGCGTCGCAAGGTCAAGTCCAAGCTGCGCCTCGACACCAAGGAGGGACTGTTCACCCGCCTCGGCGATATCGTGCCGGTCATCGCCGGCGATGCTCCCCACAGCGAGGTGCTCCGGCGGCTGACGACCAGCGATGACGACGACCGCATGCCACCAGCCAAGACCGGCAAGCGTCCCACGGCCGAGCAGATCGCGCTCATCAGGCGCTGGATCGACCAGGGGGCTCATTGGGAGCAGCACTGGGCCTTCGTCGCTCCTCGTCGGCCGGTGCCGCCGGTTGTGGCAGAGGCCGGCTGGCCGCGCAACGATATCGACCGCTTCGTCCTGGCCCGCCTGGAGCGGGAGGGGGTGCATCATGCGCCTGAGGCGCCCAGCGCGACGCTCATCCGCCGGCTGTCGCTCGATATCATCGGCCTGCCACCCAGCCCGGCCGAGGTCGACGCGGTCCTCGCCGACCCCTCCCCGCAGGCCTATGAGCACCTCGTCGATCGGCTGCTCGCCTCGCCCCATTACGGCGAACGCATGGCGATGGCGTGGATGGATGGTGCACGCTATGCGGACAGCAATGGCTACCAGGCCGATCACGAGCGTTCGATGTGGCGCTGGCGCGATTGGCTGATCGACGCCTTCAACCACAACCAGCCGTTCGACCGCTTCACCATCGAGCAGCTGGCGGGCGATCTGCTGCCGCATGCGACCCCGGAGCAGCGCATCGCCACCGGCTTCTGCCGCAATCACCGCATCAACACCGAAGGCGGCATCATCGCCGAGGAATGGCATGTCGAGACCGTCATCGACCGCGTCGATACCACCGGGCAGGTGTGGCTCGGGCTGACCCTGGGTTGCGCGCGCTGCCACGACCACAAATACGATCCGATCTCGCAGAAGGACTTCTACCGCTTGTTCGCCTTCTACAACAACGTCCCCGAACCCGGTGTCGGCAGGGAAGAGCTCGCCGGCACGCCGCCGTTCATGAAGGCGCCCACCGCGGCGCAGGCCACGCGCCTCGGCGAATTCGACGCCGCGGTGGCACAGGCCAGGGCGCATCTGCTGGAGTGCCAGTCCCATGCGCCGGCCGACGCCGCGTCCAAGCCCCGCTCGACCTGGACGCCGCTGCTGCCGCAGACAGCGTCGACTGCCAGCGGCACCACGCTCAGCATCCAGGCCGATGGTGCGCTGCTCGCCAGCACGCCGGCGGAGAAGGAGGTCTACACCATCCGCGCACCGATCACGCTCACCCACCTCGCTGGCGTGCGGCTGGAGGCGCTACCCCATGACAGCCTGCCCGGCAAGGGCGCGGGCTTCGGCAAGAACGGCAACTTCGCACTCAGCGAGATCACCGTGTCGCTGATCACTCCCAGCGGGACCGAGGTGCTCACCGCCACCTCGGCCAGCGCCGACTACGCCGAGGACGGCTGGCCGGCGGCCAATGCCGTGGACGGGAAGGATGCGACCGCCTGGTCGGTCCTGCCGCAGGCCGGCAAGCGGCACGAGCTGGTGCTGCTGATCAGCACGGTGGCGGTGCCGGCGGGCGCCGAGGTGGAGGTGCGGCTGTCGTTCGCCTCTCCGCGCGCCAAGCATCTGCTCGGGCATCTGCGCCTGGCCATCGCCGAGGATGCGCCGCTGGTCGCCGCCGAGCGCGACCTCGCCCAGGCCGAGCGCGCGCGCGACGGCTTTGAGCAGTCGCTGCCCACCGTCATGGTCATGGAGGAGATGCCCAAGCCGCGCCCGGCCTACGTGCTCATGCGCGGCCTCTACGACCACCATGGCGACGAGGTCAGCCCCG
Source organism: Planctomycetota bacterium (assembly GCA_003136555.1). Lineage (GTDB taxonomy): Bacteria > Planctomycetota > UBA11346 > UBA11346 > UBA11346 > BOG-1363. The sequence goes on from PLEW01000140.1 coordinate 34,398, forward strand.
GCACGCCGAGCGCCTTCCCACCGCTGCCCGCGGGCGCACCCGCCAACCGCCTCGGACTGGCGCTGTGGATCACCGATCCCGCCAATCCGCTGACCGCGCGCGTCGCGGTGAACCGCATGTGGGAGCGGCTGTTCGGCGTCGGCCTGGTGAAGAGCAGCGACAATCTCGGCTCGCAGGGCGAGCTGCCGAGCCATCCGGAGCTGCTCGATTGGCTGGCGACGGAATTCATCCGCCTGAACTGGGATATGAAGGCAATGCTCAAGACCATGGTGATGAGCGCCACCTACCGCCAGGACTCGGCCACCCCCGCCGCCCTGGCCGCCAGCGACCCCGACAACCGGCTGCTCGCCCATGGCCCGCGCTTCCGCCTCCAGGCCGAGACCATTCGCGACCAGGCCCTGGCGGTCGCGGGCCTGCTCACCGAGGCCATCGGCGGGCCGTCGGTGCGGCCCTACCAGCCCCCGGGCATCTGGGATGAGCTGAGCAATTATGGCAACCTGCACAACTACAAGCACGACGTCGGCGCCAACCTCTACCGGCGCAGCCTCTACACCATCTGGAAGCGCACCACCCCGCCTCCGGACATGGTGCTGTTCGACATGCCCAGCCGCGAGTACTGCCTGGTGCGCCGCTCGCGCACCGACACCCCGCTGCAGGCCCTGACCCTGCTGAATGATGTCACCTTCGTCGAGGCGGCCCGGGTGCTGGCTGGACTGATGATGCGGGATGGCGGAAGCAGCGTCGAGAGCCGGCTCACCTACGGCTTCCGGCGCGCCATCGCGCGCCTGCCCAGCGCCGAGGAGCTGGGCATCCTGCGCGAGGGATTCACCAGGCGCCTGGCCCGCTTCCGCGCAGAGCCCGAATCCGCCACGCATCTCATCGCCCAGGGCGACACCCCGGCGGATGCGGGCCAGGATGCCGCCGAGCTGGCGGCCTATGCGACGGTGGCCAGCACCATCCTCAACCTCGATGAGGCGATCACCAAGGAATGAACCCCATGCACCGCTCCCAGCCGCTGTCCGGCTCTGGCCAGCTCAGCCGTCGCCGCCTGATCGGCGGTGCCATGGCCGGGCTCGGCGCCGCCGCGCTCACCGGGCTGGGCGTCATCCCGGCCGCCGGCGGCGACCCGGCGAGCGCGAAGGCCGACAACGGCGGCCTGCCCGGCCTGCCGCACTTCCCGCCCAAGGTGAAGCGCGTCATCTACCTGCACCAGTCCGGGGCGCCTTCCCAGTTCGAGACCTTCGACTACAAGCCGGAGCTGGTGAAGCAGCGGGGCAAGGATCTGCCCGAGTCGGTGCGCAACGGCCAGCGCCTCACCGGCATGACCTCGGGACAGAACTCGCTGCCCGTCGCCCCTTCCATCTTCAAGTTCGAGCGCGCCGGCAAAAGCGGCACGTACATAAGCGAATTACTGCCTCACACCGCGAAAATCGTCGACGACATCACACTCGTCAAAACCGTCAATACCGACGCCATCAATCACGATCCCGCCATCACCTTTATTCAGACCGGTTTCACCCAGCCCGGCCGCCCCAGCATGGGCGCCTGGGTTACTTATGGGCTCGGCAGTGAGAATCAGAATCTGCCATCATTCGTCGTGCTGCTCTCGCAAGCCAACGCGTTAAATCGCGATCAGCCGTTGTTCACTCGCTTGTGGTCAAGCGGTTTTCTTCCCTCCAAATATCAGGGCGTACGCTTCCGCGCTTCCGGCGATCCCGTTTTATTTCTCGCCAATCCCGACGGCGTTGATGCCGAAACCCGCCGCGCCATGCTCGATTCCGTCAGCGAATTGAATCACATCACCGAGCAGACTTATGGCGATCCCGAGATCGGCGCGCGCATCGCTCAATACGAAATGGCGTACCGCATGCAGTCGTCCGTTCCCGAATTGAACGATCTTTCCAAGGAACCGGAGAGCACCTTCGAACTCTACGGACCCGATTCCCGCAAACCCGGCACCTACGCCGCCAACTGCCTGATGGCGCGCCGCCTGGCCGAGCGTGGCGTCCGCTTCGTCCAGCTTTATCATCGAGGTTGGGATCAACACAACGATCTGCCACGCGACCTCGCCCTCCAATGCAAAGGCACCGACCAGGCTTCGGCCGCACTCGTCACTGATCTAAAGCAGCGCGGACTGCTCGACGACACACTCGTTGTCTGGGGTGGCGAATTCGGTCGCACCGTTTACTGCCAGGGACAACTCACCGGCGCCAACTATGGCCGCGATCATCATCCGCGCTGCTTCAGCATGTGGTTCGCCGGCGGTGGTGTGAAGCGCGGCAGTGTTGTTGGCGAAACCGACGACTATTCCTACAACTCCATTAGCGATCCGGTTCCCATACACGACGTGCAAGCCACCGCTCTGCACTGTCTCGGCATTGACCACACTCGCCTCACTTACAAATTTCAGGGCCGCCACTTCCGCCTCACCGACGTNNGGGGCGCGCTTCCCGCCGGTATCCAGTACGGCAATACTCACGGCGTCTGCGAAGACTCGCACGGCCACATTTACATCCACCACACCGTCTACCAAACCAGCGAAAAGTCCGACACGATGGTGGTCTTCGACCATAAGGGCAAGTTTGTAAAAAGCTGGGGCGCCGAATTCAAGGGTGGAGCCCACGGACTTCACATCAGAAAAGAAGGCTCGCAGGAGTTTTTATACCTGTGCGACACCAAGCGCGCCATCGTGGTGAAGACCACGCTCTCCGGCGAAGAAGTCTTCACCATCAACTACCCAAAGGAAGCCGCTCCTTACGCCAATCCTATTAAGTACAGCCCTACGAATGTAGCCATCGCTCCTAACGGCGACATCTACGTTGCCGATGGCTATGGTTCCAGCTACATCAATCAATACGACAGCGCCGCAAAGTATATCCGCACCTTTGGCGGACCTGGCAAAGAACCAGGACAACTTTCCTGCCCGCATGGATTGATCGTTGACACGCGCGGCAGGCTACCCATCCTGATGGTCGCCGATCGCAGCAACAAACGACTGCAAAGATTCTCGCTCGATGGCCACCACCTCGATTTTGTGGAGGACGTTCCCGCTCCCTGTCATTTCAATATCCACAAGAATGGCGACGTCGTCATGCCCGATCTTTTTGCGCGAGTGACCCTATTCGACCGTGACAACAAAGTCATCGTCCAGCTCGGCGACGATTCGCACAGCGAATACATGAAAACGCGCAAAATGACCCGCGATCATTTCCAGCCAGGTAAGTTCGTTTGCCCTCACGGCGCTTGCTTCGACCACTCCGGCAACATTTATGTCGTCGAGTGGGTGGAAGTGGGCCGCGTCACGCAACTTCGCCGGGTTGCCTAGCCTTACTGTGTTCACGTTTAACGAGTTTGGATAAATAGTCCTAGAACTCTTGGTAAACAAGAAAATCTTTACCCCGTCTTGAACTGTTGACACGCGTAAACGATAGCTGTAATTCTTGTTTCAAAGGAATAAACAAGCTACTCTGCGCAGTAAACAAGCGTGCGCTTGTGAGTTCCTATGCTTTTCAATCCGATGCTTCGAGAGGTCTGTTAAACAATTTATGAAATTAGATGATCCGCATGGATTCGATCCCCGCAACAAGGTGGTCAGCTTCCGTCTCTCCGACGGCGAATATGAACTGGCGCAGGAATTCTGCAAAGCAAGTGGCTATCGTGGCATGTCCATGCTGGCCCGTTCCGCCTTCCTCGCCTATATGCCGCACAAGCCNNAAGCTCATCGCTTCGCTCAGCAAAATCCGTCAGCACCTTGCTCCAGAGAGCCATGCGCCCGAAACTCCGGCGCCGAATACAAAATACATGGAGGCTTCCGGCTCCAGCATCTCTTAAAATTAAATGTGAATGGAAACAAACCGCGCCCTTCCGGTGCCAGTGACTACCGGTGCCGGAGGGCTTAAGATGGATTCCATAGACGGTGCTCTCATAGACAATAGTTATTCCGAAGTTATGCGCCGGCTTTGGGCTGCCAAGTGGACTCTCCTCAAGCTGACTGCCGCCGGCGCAGCGCTCGCGTTCCTCATTGGGTCGCTGCAAACCCCGCTGCATCTCGTGCATGCCTCACTCGTTCTGCAGGCGATGGACGACAAGTTTTCCGATTACGCCAGCGATGCCGGTTCCGACACCAGTATTCGCGCTCTGTCCGATGTGCAGACGCAAATCCGCATCTTGACGAGTCATGCCGNNGCGAACGCTGAATAAACTAGCGGAAGCGGAACGCGAGAAGTTGCTCAACGTCTCCCGTTTTGGCTGGAAAAAGCTAAGTTTCGACGAAGCTGTTGATAACATCCTGAAGCGCCTTGAGGCCCGGCCGTCCGCCCAGGCGCGCATTATCGATGTCACCTTTCAGTGCAGGAATGCGGTTGCCGGCGCCGCCTTTGTGAATGGACTGGTTCAGGAACTGGCCGACTATACTTTGGAACGCCGCTGGAAGACCAGCCAGCGCACGCAAGCCTGGCTGGAGCGTGGTCTCGATGACTTCCGGCAAAAATTGGAACAATCGGAGCGCGAAGCTGAAGATTATGCGCGCGCCTCCGGAGTAGCCGCAGCCAGTGCCCGCAACTCCGATCAGCGCCCCCAATCCGCCGCCCGATCTACTTCCGATGCGGCAGCGCTTGTCGCCTCCGACCAGCAACTGAAGGCTCTGCGCAACCGCCTCGCCCTCTTGAACAAGCAGTTGGAAGATCTTTCCGCCATCTACTCGCCCCAGAATCAGGTTGTGATCCGCGTGCAGGAACAGATCGATTCCACCCATGCCGCCTATGAAANNTCGGTGGTGACCGCATCCGCCCGCGAGCGCGGACCGCAGGCGCTGGAAGACGTCTACAAAGAGCCGGTCCGACCCGGTCCCTCAGAAGATGCGGCCAAACTGGCTCACTACAATACGCTCCAGCGCGAGGTGGAAGCCAACCGTCACCTGTTCGATACCATGACCGCGCGTGTTAAGGAAGCCAGCGTTGCCAGCGCCATGCAGGCTAGCAATATTCTAGTGGTCGATCCGGCTTATCCCAATCAAAATGTAAGCAGACCGAACCAGTGGCTGTATAGTCTGTTCGGTGCTTTAGCCGGTCTGGTCGCGGGTTTGGCATACGTCTTTGTAAAAAACCGCATGTCTTCCACCTTTGCCGGTCCCGCCAACGTCAGCCGCTATCTGGGCATCCCGCTGCTGGGAGCCATCCCTATTGATCGCTACACCCGCAAACTTCCGGTTACGCCCCCGGGCACAGAGCGCGCTCCTATGCTGCACCTTGCGTTCGACAAAGGGTTGCAAACTGCGGAATCATACCGCTCCATTCGGTCCTCCATCCTGCGCGCGCTTGAACAGAGGACCCATCCCTGGCGCTTGCTCTTTATCAGTGCCGGAACCACGGAGGGCAAGACCAGCGTCATCTGTAACCTGGGCGCCGCACTGGCCGGAGCGCAACGCAGAGTCTTGCTAGTCGACGGCGACTTGCGTCATCCAACGCTGCACCAGATTTTCGGCATGGAAAATGAAAACGGCTTAGTGGAGTTCCTCGGCAAGCAACTGCCGGCTTCGGCCGCCGACTCACGCCAGTTGATCCGCGCCACGCAAATACCCGGATTGTATGTTCTGACTGCCGGCCGCCCTGGCGTCAACGCTCCCGAAATCCTGGCGTCTTCGCAGTTGTCGCTGCTGCTAAGCGATCTGATGAAGGGCTTCGATCTGGTGTTGCTCGATTCGCCGCCCATTCTGCCCTATTCCGATGCCCGAAGCCTGGCACGTCAGGCCGACGGCGTCATCTTGGTTGTACGCGCCAATGCCACCGAAAGGCAGGCAGCCTTAAAAGCGCGCGACACACTTGCACAAGATGGAGCCGATATCGTCGGAGCCATTCTCACCGAATGGAACGCAGACGCCGATACTTTGCGCTTTCAGACCGGTTATAAGGAAGCCGTTTAAAGTCTTAGGCCAGCGCCGCTTTAATGAACGGTATGCCCTGCACGCCGTGAAACTGATGTCCGCCGCTGAAAATCTCCTGCTGCGCCCGCTCAGGCACGCCGAAAACTTGGTACACCTTCTTCACCTGCTGGAATGCCGCGCGCGTGGCATGTACCGGAAAGATATGGTCCTGCTCGCCGCCCTCCGAAAAGAAATACCGCGGCGCAATCAATCCGGCCACGTCATAGTTCTCGGCCCAGTTCAAAATGCCCGGAACGTAGTTATCCATGCAGTGCGGAACGCTCATAATGCTATCGCGAAACGTGTTCAGATAACCGCTCACCATAGCCGCCTTGATGCGCGGCTCGAGCGCCGCGGAAAACAGGCTGCAAGTACCGCCGCCCGATATGCCGATCACGCCGACGCGTTTCGCGTCGAGCTCGGGGCGCG
>PLEW01000093.1 GCA_003136555.1 Planctomycetota bacterium
TCCTGGTGCATTTCTTTGAGCACGTCGCGATAATTCACGGATCGGTGCGCCGCCTTGAGCGCCATGACCGCCAAGAAGGTGTTCTTGGGGCCAAAGACACCATCTATGTGAGTATAAATCTCGTCGAGCTGTGCGAATATTTCGCGGTGGGCGGTCAGGATACGGCAAGGAAGGGAAAGGGCCATAAGGCCCGAAAATTTTTCTGCAAGCGGTTGTCAATAGTAATCTTCTGCTTTCCCGCGATTTGCAGATTTATAGGAAACGCCATTGGGCGTCAGGGGCATTCGCCATTCGCCATTCTCGCGCGGATTTCGCAGCGCAGTGACGGCCATAGCCTCCCTGCGATGCAGCACCCACCTCGTAGGCCAAGATCCGCAGCTGGGACGGGCCTTCGGCAAGCGCCATGTCGCCAGCCATGCTGACCTATGACCCCCTATTGCTTCAGCTTCTTGATCTGCCCGATGATCTTGGTCTTCCGCTTCGACAGGAATTGCCGCACCGACTCGAGGCTATCGACGCCCTCCTTGAACTGCGATATATCGCTTGAGATGTCGATCGAGAGAAGTTTCCCCTCGATCGGCTTTCCCCTGAGGTCGATCCCTCCGATGACACAGAGGATCATCTTGATGGTCTCCATTTGATCGATGAGGAATTGCACGTGAGCCGCATTCCTGCGGAGAAGGCTCACGACATCCTCCTCCTTGAGATCATCGCTGATGACCTTGTACTTGATTCCGCCAAGTTCGATCACCTTCGATTTGCGTATGGCCATCGCCGTTCCCATCTCATGGCCTGCTCGTCGGTTCAGGCATCGCAAGCGGACTCAGGCCTTTTGGAATACCGGCTTCGAGATGTGGTGGTATTCGATCCTGTCCACAAGATTGCGCATCAATGCGATCAGATCACCGACCTGCTTCGGGGATACGCCGTCTTTCAGTCGGAAGGAGATGAGTCCATCATGCAGCATCGGCATGCTGGTGTCGACGACGATGGACACGCCATGGTCGACCGATTGCACATGAGAACGGAAGCTGACTTCATAGGAATCGGTCATGGCCTGCTCCACGGATGATTACTGGCTTGTTGACACCTGGTCATGATAGGCGTTGCAGCGGTCAAGATGCACACGGGGATAATCCCCCCTTCAACGATTGCGACCTCCATGAGACCAGAATGTCAACGCAACAACCCAGACACGCCGTGCGACCGCATGGATCTTTGCCCCAGCAGCCGGCACAGCACCGTGGTCCTTGCGCCTGCGGGCGACGCGTGCCCACCGAGGAGTGGCCTCACTGGCATGAAAGAGCGAACGCCGTTCCAATTTCCCAAACGGAGCCCGATCTCCTACCTGCGATTATCGCCGATCCGACCATTGGTCGCTTCCTGCATGGTGCTGGGCCGCAAGGAAATAAGCCGATGGCTAAGCCGTATCCTGGCGCCTTCTGATTCATGAATGGATGTCGCCGCTCGCCTTGGATGGTCCGCCCCCGCTGCTCGGGCGCATGGTGATTTGCAGGGACAGAGGGCGACTCTGCTGCATTGCTGGCGACCCCAGAAGCGCCGTGTCATCGCCTTCGGCATGCTGGGCTTCGTCGGCGCCGCTGGGTGGTATCGCGATGCAGGTGCGGTCCGCGTGTCTGGCGTCCCGGCCCGGACGCGGGTTGTGCTCGAGGTTGCCTGCGGACACGCCATCCCTGCGCCTGGACCAGAGCTGCTGCCATGGCTTCGGCCCCCCTTGTAGATCATCACAGCCTCCGATCAGTGCTGCTCTGGGCCTTCCCCGATCACGCTCGGGTGACTTAATCGCCACAAGCGTCCGCAGCGATTCCCCATGGAGGTCCGCTGGACAGCTGATTAATGTGATGCCCGGATCAGGAGTCCGCCATGCTGCGCATCAGCTGCCTCTGTCTTCTCTCCCTGGCTGCGGTCGCGGTGGAGAACCTCACGCCTGACAGCATCTACGGCATATGGCAGGTGGACGACAAGGTGCTGACCAAAGATCAGAAGGAGCCAGCCGCCGCCGCGGCCAAGGTCGAGAATTTCGGCGTGACGCTGACCCTGCGAACGGCGCGGGTGATCTTCGCTTCCGATGCCATCGTCGCCGGCATGTGGCGGCTGGACGACGCCACCCCGACCACCGCGACGCTGGTCATCCAGCCGAAGGGGGCGGACGAGCAGCGCCTCCATCTCACCTTCAAGAAGGGGCACCTGACGGTTGAGGAATGTCCCGGGAAGCTGCCGCTCAAGAATATCCGCTGACCGCTGACGTGCGTTCCGCCCTCGATTCCCCCCGGCGCAGGCCGTTGCTGCGCCAGCGAGCCCGATCAGCGGCGCAGCCGGGTGCGATCGGTGAGGCGATGCAGCGTTGCCGCGAGGGCATCGAGATCGGCACAGGTGTTGTAGAAGGCCAGGGACGGCCGCACCGTGCTCTCGAGGCCGAATCGCCGCAGGATGGGCTGCGCGCAATGATGTCCCGAACGCACCGCGATGCCATCCTGGTCGAGGGCCTTGCCGACCTCGGTGGTGGCATAGCCGTCAAGGACGAATGACAGCACTCCGGCCTTCTCGGCCGCGGTACCGATCAGGCGCAGCCCCGGGACGCCCTGGAGCAGGCGCGTGCCATAGACCAGGAGCTGGTGCTCGTAGGCGGCGATGGCGGGCATGCCCAAGGCGGTGACGTAGTCGATCGCCGCACCCAGGCCGACGGCATCGGCGATGTTGCCGGTGCCNNCGATCATATTGCCGCCGCCCTGCCAGGGCGGCATCAGGTTGAGGATCTCGGTAGTGCCGTAAAGCACTCCGATGCCGGTCGGTCCGAAGACCTTATGGCCGGAGAAGACGTACCAATCGCAGCCGAGCGCGCGCACATCCACGGGCATGTGCGACACCGCCTGCGCCCCGTCGACCAGCACGCGTGCGCCGGCGGCATGGGCCATCGCCGTCATGTGCTGCGCTGGGGTCACGGTGCCGAGCGCATTGGACACCTGGGTGAACGAGACGATACGGGTCTTCGACGAGAGCAGTGCGCCGTAGGCGTCGAGCCGGATCTGGCCATCGTCATCGACCGGGATGACCTTGATCACCGCTCCGGTGGCGGCGGCGACCTGCTGCCAGGGGACGATGTTGGCATGGTGCTCGAGGTGGCTGAGCAGGATCTCGTCGCCCGGCTTCAGCGTCGCCCGGCCCCAGCTGTGGGCGACCAGGTTGATCGCTTCGGTGGCACCGCGCGCGAAGACGATCTCCTCGCTGCGTCCGGCATTGAGGAAGGAGCGCACCTTGTCGCGGGCCGCCTCGTAGGCATCGGTCGCACGCGCCGCCAGCGCATGGGCGGCGCGATGGATATTGCTGTTCTCGTGCTCGTAGAAGTAGGACAGGCGTTCGATCACCTGGCGCGGCTTCTGGGTGGTGGCGGCATTGTCGAGCCAGATCAGGCGGCGACCATTGACGCGCTCGTCGAGGATGGGGAAATCCCGGCGCACGCGGTGGAGATCGATCGGCGCGGGGCCGTGGCCGGCCTGCGGGATGGCGGTCGACCAGGGATCCTGGACGGCGGCGACGGGATGGCTGTGCGGGGTCTGGTAGTGCAGGAAGTAGTACGATGCGTCTGCAGCCGTCGGCACCGCGCCGGGGGGCGCTGCAGGGGCGGGATGGAGATGGCTGGGCGAGGTGGGCACCGCGGTCGGCTGCCCCGGGATGCTGGGCAGCGCTGCGCCGTGCGGGTTGAGCAGTTCGCGCAGCTGGGCCTCGCCGGGGATGCCCGGAGGGGTGATGGGCGACGTGGGCGCCCCATGGCCAGAAACGGCCTGGGGCCTCCGGCTGTCCTGATAATGGTAGGGGACGCCTTCGGGGGGAGCGCTCACCGCCGGGCTCTGGACCGGGATCGCCGCAGCTGGGGCCGGAGCCGCAGGGACTGCGGCAGCCGGGGCCTGCCCACGGAAGATGTCGTTGGCCAACCGGGCCAGGGCTGCGAGGTCGGGCAGCCCCTGCCCGGCAGGATCACTTATACTCGGGCTTGTAGTCATAGTACTTCTCAGTCTCGACATTCTCGAGCACGGCGATGGCGTCATCGGTCAGGACCGCCAGGGAGCAGTAGAGCGAGACCAGGTAGGAGGCGATGGCGCGATGGTCGATGCCCATGAAGCGCACCGAGAGCCCAGGGCTCTGCTCGCCCGGGAGGTTCGGCTGGTACAGCCCGACCACGCCCTGGCGGCTCTCACCGGTGCGCAGCAGGATGATGCTCGAACGCCCCTGCTCGAGCGGCATCTTGTTCGACGGGAAGAGCGGGATGCCACGCCAGGTGAGGAACTGCGATCCGTGCAGCGGGACCGTGGGCGGCGGCACGCCGCGGCGGGTGCATTCACGTCCGAAGGCGGCGATGGTGCGGGGATGGGCGAGGAAGAACGCCGGCTCCTTCCACACCAGGGTCAGCAGCTCGTCGAGATCATCGGGGGTGGGCGCCCCGCTGCGCGACTTGATGCGCTGCTTGGGCACGATGTGGTTGAGCAGGCCGTATTCCTTGTTGACGATCAGCTCGCGCTCCTGGCGCTCCTTGATGGTCTCGATGGTCAGGCGCAGCTGCTCGCCGATCTGGCTGTATGGGCTGCTGTAGAGATCCGACACGCGGGTATGCACATCGAGCACCGTATTGACGGCCGAGAGCATGTATTCCCGGGGGTTCTCGACATAGTCGACGAAGGTCTGGGGCAGCTCGCGCTCATCGCGTCCCGAGCATTCGACGTTGACGCTGTCCGCATCCTTGACCCGGTTGAGGCGGTAGATGCCGGCTTCGACCGGGACCCAGTGCAGCAGCCGCGTGAGCCAGCGCGGCGTGATGCTGGACATCTGCGGCACGGTCTTGGTGGCATTGGCGAGCTGGCGTGCTGCGACGTCGCCAAGCGCGGTCGATGGGGGGATGTTGTCAGCCATGGTGGTTCTCGTTCAGGAGGTGGTATTGGGGCTTAGGCGGCGGCTTGTGACTGCCGAGATCGCCTGAAGCGCGCGCGGCTTGAAAAGAGGGGAACAGCGGGCGTCCGTGGCTGGATGGCTGCTGCCTGAGGGGAAGGCGGTGAATGCTCCGGTGGACCGGTTGCATGCGTCGGATCGAAGCGGTGGGTGCGCCGGATGGAACACTGCCGATGTGGCCTTCGATCTTTCGGGACGTGACTCTACTCATGTCCGCTTGAGATCGCAAGGTGAGTTTGAACGCCCATCAGAGTAGTGGGGTATCTTTAGTCTGCCATGCGCTCCGGGAGCGTTTGCCGGACCTGCCCCACCTGCCCCGCTTTCAGCACCTGTGCAACAGCCGCTGTCGTCCGCTCAACAGTGGGTGCTGCAGGGCGCCGGTGGCGAGCCGGGGTTATCCAGGGGATTGACCGCATGATCGGCGCAGATCCCCCTTGGCACGGGAGATGCAATGCGCTAGACCCGCTTCCGCACCAGACCCGCTTCCGCACCACCCTAGCACCGATTGCGATCTCCATGCTCTATCGCCGCCTCGGACGCACCGACCTGCAGGTCAGCGCCATCAGCCTCGGAACCATGACCTGGGGCGAGCAGAACACCGAAGCGGAGGCCCATGCCCAGCTCGATCTCGCGGTCGCCGCCGGGGTCACCCTCATCGATGCGGCGGAGATGTATCCGGTCCCGCCCAAGGCGGAGACCCAGGGCCTGACCGAACGCTACCTGGGCAGCTGGCTGGCCAAGCCGGGCAACCGCGCCCGGGTGGTGGTCGCGACCAAGGCCGCCGGACCGGTGCGCCAAGCGCACCAGCCCAAGCATGTGCGCGGTGGGACGACGAGCCTCGACCGCGCCAACCTGACCGCCGCCCTGGATGCCAGCCTGAAGCGGCTGCAGACCGATCACGTCGATCTCTACCAGCTGCACTGGCCCGATCGCAGCACCAACACCTTCGGCCGGCTCGCCTATCCCTGGATCGAGGATGCCAGCACGGTACCGATCGAGGAGACCCTCGGCGTGCTGGCCGATTTCATCAGCGCCGGCAAAGTGCGCGCCATCGGCGTCTCGAACGAGACGCCCTGGGGCCTGTCGCGCTTCGTCTCAGCCGCCGACACGCGCAAGCTCCCGCGCATCGCCAGCATCCAGAATCCCTACAGCCTGCTCAACCGCACCTACGAGATCGGCCTGGCGGAATTCGCCCACCGCGAGCAGATCGGCCTGCTCGCCTACTCACCGCTCGCCTTCGGCGTCCTGAGCGGCAAGTACCGCGGCGGCGCCCGTCCGCCCGGTTCGCGGCTGGCGCTCTACGAGCGCTTCGCCCGCTATTCGAATGCGCAGGCGCAGCGCGCCAGCGAGCGCTACGTCGCGCTTGCAGCGGAGCGCGGACTCGATCCTTCGCAGCTCGCGCTCGCCTACGTCCTGGCCAAGCCCTTCACCACCTCGGTCATCATCGGCGCCACCACCATCCCGCAGCTGCGCATCAACCTGGCGAGCATCGACGTGCGGCTCGACGACGCACTGGTGGCCGCCATCGAGGCCATCCACACCGATCAGCCTAATCCGGCACCCTGATCCCCAGCGCGCAGCGGGGGAGCAGCGGCGGCCGAGCTCGCCTCGGTCCCCATCTCAGTGGCTGACTGTTTCCGCGGTGCCCCCTCAGGGCAGCGCGGCACCTACCGCCGGACGGCCAGCGGATGCGGCCAGCGAACCGCGGCAACGCTGATCGATTCAGCGCACATCGGCGTCCACAATAAAGACGCACAATCCACCTATCGCTTGAACCATGGGCATCACCGGCATCCTGCCGCACGGAAATATTTATTCCTATCTGATTTATAGGAATATCGCTTGACCCTGCCTGGCGATGGCGAGGCTTGCCACCAGCGCAGACGGCTGCAGCGGCAGTGCGCCGACTCCAGCGACCGGTCCACCGGAGCTCCCGTGCTCGCATGCGTGACCGGGCCCTGCGCACGGCCCGACAACTCAGGATGTCCGTGATGACGACCGACCGAGATTTCCTCACCCTCCCCGCGACCGGCGCCAACAGCCTGTCGGTGCGCGCCAGCGCATTCATCGCCGCCGATCCGGCGACCCGGCGCGCCATCGAACTGGTGGAGCGCGTCGCTCCCAGCGATGCCACCGTGCTGGTGGTCGGCGAGACCGGCACCGGCAAGGAGATCATCGCCCGCCATCTCCATGCGCTCAGCGCCCGCGCTGGCGCCACCTTCGCCGCGGTGAATTGCGGCGCCTTCCCCGAGAGCCTGGTCGAGAGCGAGCTCTTCGGCCATGAGGCGGGATCCTTCACCGGCGCCCAGGGTTCTCGCCCGGGGTGGTTCGAGGCGGCCGACCATGGCACCCTCTTCCTCGACGAGATCGGCGATCTGCCGCTGATGGTCCAGGTCAAGATGCTGCGCGTGCTGCAGGAGCGCGAGGTCGTCCGCGTCGGCTCACGCAAGCCGATCAAGGTCGATGTGCGGCTGGTGGCGGCGACCAACGTCGATCTCGACGCCGCGGTGGCCGCGGGGCGCTTCCGCGCCGACCTCTTCTACCGTTTCAAGGTGATGACCATCCACCTGCCGCCCTTGCGCGAGCGGCGCGGCGACATCCTGCCCCTGGCCGACCACTTCCTCGCGCGCTACGCCCGGCGCTTGAATGTGCAGCGCGAATTCAGCGATGGCGCCGAGGCGGCGCTGCTCGCCTATCCCTGGCCGGGCAACATCCGCGAGCTCGAGAACGTCATCCACCGAGCCGTCCTGGTCGCGCGCGAGCGCGAGATCCAGAGCGACGACCTGGTGCTGCCCCTGGCCACCGCAGCGGTGACGGCTGGCGCTGCGCCTGCGCATGCCCCGCATGCCCCCAGCGAGGCACCGAAGGCCTCGCTGACGGATCGCCTCGAGGCCGTGCTCGACGAGATCCTCGAGGACGGCAATCCGCAGCTGCTCGACTGGTTCATCGCCCACATCGTCCGGCGCTCCTACTCCCATGCCGGCGGCAGCCAGGTCCAGGCGGCGAAGCTGCTCGGCATCTCGCGCAACATCTACCGCACCTTGATGAAGCGCAGCGGCCTGCTCACCGGCGATGGCCGCGTCGGCCGGGTGGTGCGCCAGCTGCCCGAGGAGACCGTCAACTCGTGATCCGGCAGGCCCCGCTGGGGCTTGGCCAGCAGGGGATGTTGCCGGGCTGCTGCGCAGCGGTCAGGGCAGCCGGTCCAGGCCGCCGCCCGGCCCTTCCCGGTTGGGTACGGCGTTTGCACAGGCAGCAGGTTCCGGGATTCCGCCATGACCAGCGCTGCCGCACCTGCCCTGCAATCATCACTCGACATCCGCCCCCTCACGCCGGTCATCGGCGCCGAGATCTCGGGCATCGACCTCAGCCGCAGCGCGGATGCCGCCACCACCCTCCAGATCACCGAGGCGCTGCATAGGTGGCGGGTGCTGTTCTTCCGCAGCCAGCCGCTGACAGACGAGCAGTTCCTCGCATTCGGGCGCAGCTTCGGCCCCCTCACCCCCGCCCATCCGATCAGCGCCGGGTTGAGCGAGCATCCGGAGATCTGGGAACGCGCCGCGACCGATTACCGCACCCGCCATGTCCATGACCGTTCGATCCCGGTGGCGCGCCCCCCGCGCGATTACCAGGGCTGGCACATCGACATCACCTTCATGGCGAATCCCAACCGCTATTCGATCCTGCGCGGTGTGCGCATCCCCGCCTATGGCGGAGACACCCTGTGGAGCAATCTCGCGCTCGCCTACCAGGGCCTCTCGCGCCCGGTCCAGGCCCTGGTCGATGGGCTGACCGCGGTGCATCGCACCAGCGCCTACGACAGCGCCGATGCCGGCGCGGGCAAGGCGTCAGCAGCGCGGCCGGGGCCGTTCGCCGCCCAGCATCCCCTGGTGCGCATCCACCCCGCCACCGGCGAGAAGATCCTGTTCTTCAACCCCGGCGTCATCAGCCACATCGTAGGGCTGAAGGAGCGCGAGAGCCAGGCGCTGATCGACCTGCTCGCCGGCGAGATCACCCGCCCGGAATACACCGTGCGCTTCCGCTGGTCGCTGGATGCGGTGGCGATGTGGGACAACCAGGCGACCGCCCATGCCGGCCCCATCGACTATGCGCACTTCGACCAGCCGCGGGTGGTGCGCCGCATCACCGTCGCCGGCGACCTGCCGCTCGGCCCGGATGGCTTCCGCTCGCGCGTGCTCGAAGGCGAGCTCTTCGGCGTCATCCCCTGATACCGTCCCCGAAGTTAACCGCCACATCAGCGCCCCGCGCGCAAGGACTCCCCATGCCCGACTTCCAGCTCCACGGCAAGCGCGCCATCGTCACCGGTGGCGGCCGCGGCATCGGCAAGGCCATCGCCCGCGCCCTGGCCCAGGAAGGCGTTGATGTCGTCATCGCCTCACGCAACCGCGCCCAGCTCGATGCCACCGCCGCGGAGATCTCGGCCGCGACCGGCCGCAGGGTGGTCGGCATCGTCGCCGATACCACCAGCGACAGCGCGGTCGACGCCCTGGTCGCCGAGACCGTGCGCATCCTGGGCGGCATCGATATCCTGGTCAACAATGCCGCCGCCCCCGGCGGGCTGTCGACCGCGACCACGGTCGCCCAGATCGATTCCGCCCTCGCGCTGGAGGACATCAACATCAAGGTCATCGGCTACCTGCGCACCGCCCGCGCCGTCGCCCCCCATCTCATCGCCCAGCGCTGGGGACGGATCATCAACATCGGAGGCCTGGCCATCCGCAAGACCGGGCGGCCGGTGGCGACGCTGCGCAATGTCGGGGTCGCGGCGATCACCAAGAACCTCGCCGACGAGCTCGGCCCCTCCGGCATCAATGTCACCGCCGTCCATCCCGGCGCGACCCGGACCGAGCGCACCGATGCTGCCTCGGAGCGTACGGCCGCCAAGGGCAACAGCATCGGCCGCATCGTCGACGCCAGCGAAGTGGCGGCGGTGGTCACCTTCCTCGCCTCCCCGCTCAGCGTGGCGATCACCGGCGATGCCATCACCGCCGGAGGCGGCAGCCCAGGAACCATCCACTACTGACCGCATCCCATGATGCACAGCCGCAGCCGAGCGGACCCTTCTCCTCCTCCGACCCAGGACCATCGCCATGACCGCCAGCCTCGCCCAGTCCGCCGCCAGCCCCGCAGCAGCCTCCCCAACCGCCACCGCCGGTGACGGGGCGCAACCCCGCATCGCCACCGTCCCCTCCATCCGCCTGGGCAACACCGGGCTGCCGATCTCGCGCCTGGTGCTGGGAACCATGACCTTCGGCCTGCAGACCGACGAGCAGACCTCGCACCGCATCCTCGACATCGCCAGCGATGCCGGTGTCACCACCTTGGATACCGCCGACGTCTATCCGCTCGGCGGCGGCCTCGCCACCGCCGGGCGTACCGAGCAGATTATCGGCCGCTGGCTCCAGGGCCGGCGCCAGCGCGTGCTGCTCGCGACCAAGGCGGTGGGCGTGATCGGCCCAGCGGCCTGGGACCGTGGCGCCTCGCGCAAGCACCTTCTCGATGGCATCGATGCCTCGCTGCGCCGGCTGGGCACCGATTACGTCGATCTCTACCAGCTCCATTCCGATGACCCCCACACCCCGCTCGACGAGACCGCCCTCGCCCTCGACACCATCGTGCGCAGCGGCAAGGCGCGCTATGTCGGGGTCTCGAACTTCCTGTCCTACCGCCTGGCCCGCCTCATCGGACGCGCCGAGACCAGGAACCTGGTGCGCGTGGTCTCGGTGCAGCCGCGCTACAGCCTGCTCTTCCGCGAGATCGAACGCGAGCTGCTGCCCTTGGCGCAGGACGAGGGCCTCGCCGTCATCCCCTACAATCCGCTGGCCGGCGGCCTCCTGACCGGCAAGCACAAGCCCGGCGCACCGACCCCCGGCACCCGCTTCACCCTCGGCACCGCCGCCGAACGCTACCAGGATCGCTACTGGAATGAGCAGGCCTTCGCCACCGTCGAGAGCCTCAAGGCGGTCGCCAGCGACGCCGGGATCCCGCTGACCACGCTGGCCGTGGCCTGGGTGCTGGCCAACCCGGCGATCACCGCCCCGATCATCGGCGCGAGCCGGCCGGAGCAGCTCGCCGAGGTGCTGGCGGCGATCCCGGTCCGGCTCGAGCCGGCGCTCAAGCTGCGCCTCGACGAGCTCACCGCCGCCTATCGCCGTGGCGATGCCGGGCGATGACCAGCGCCGGTCATGGCTCAGGGCTCGGCCGCATGCGGCGGTGCGGCGGCTGCGCCGCACCGCCGGCTGCGTGCTGGATCAGAGCGACCCTGCTGATCGCCATCCTGCTGCCGGCGGTAGCCGCCGCCGATGAAACGGCGGTTGCGCCGGCCGTCATCCGCTTCGGCATCTCCAATGTCGGCGTTGGTGGCGTCCCCTTCGTCGGCGGCCATGTGATCGGTTCGGCGCATGCGAAGGGGCTGCTGGAGGAGGAGTTCAAGCCTGATGGCATCCGCATCGAATGGCTCTTCCACAAGGGCGCCGGACCGGCGGTCAATGAGGATCTCGCCGCCGGCAAGCTCGATATCGCCTGGCAGGGGGACCTCCCGGCCCTGATCGGCCGCTCCGCCGGCCTGCCCACCCGCGTGCTGATGGCCGCCAACCGCAATGGCATCACCTACCTCGCGGTGCCGAGCGCATCGCCGGCGCGCAGCTTGAAGGACCTCGTCGGCAAGCGCGTGGTGATGTTCAAGGGCACCGCCAGCCAGCTGGTGATCGACCGCATCCTCGCCCAGCAGGGGCTCAGCGAGCGGGATTTCCGCTTCGTCACCCTCGAGGCCTCCGCCGCCGCGACCGCCTTGACCAGCGGCGATGTCGATGCGGTATGGGGCACCCTCCAGCTCTTCGATCTGCGCGATCGCGGCCTCATCCGCTTCGTCTTCACCACCCGCGACCCGCTTCCGGCAGCGGACCAGCAGTGGGCCAGCAGCCAGAGCCTGGTGCTGGCCACCGAGGACTTCGTGGAGAAGCATGCGGACCTGGTCCAGCGCATCATCACGGTCCTGGTCAGGGAGGCCGCGTGGGCAGGCGATCCCGCGCATCAGGACGAGCTCTTCGCCTTGTGGTCCAAGTCCGGAACCTCCGCGGGCCACTACCAGGAGGAATATGGCGGGACCTCCCTCGTGCGCCGGCTGTCGCCCCTGCTCGATGAGGAATTCCTCGGTGGATTGGCAGGCGGCATGCACCAGGCTCTGGCGCTGCACCTGCTGCGCGCCGAGGTCGACCTCCAGGCCTGGTGCGATGCGCGCTTCCTCAAGCGCGCCTGCGCGGAGCTGAAGACGCCCAATCCGTGGCTGCGCTGATGTCCTGCCGCCCCCGCCATGAGCTCCCGCGAGCCCGTATCACCGCCCATACCTGCTGAGCACCATCATGACCGCACCGCAATCCATCTCGTCGGCCGCCACGCCCCCCTCCGTCAGCGCTCATGCCGACCGCCACCCCGGGGAGGCCGCGGCCGTCTCGCCCGCGGCGGAGACCACCATCCGCACGCCGAGCGCCGGCCTGGTCGCCGGCTGGAGCGGGATCCATGCCGGCGACGTGACGCTGCCGCTCTATTACGCCAGGCCCCCGGGGCCAGGGCCGTTCCCGGTGGTGCTGGTGGTGCAGGAGATCTTCGGCGTGCATGAGCACATCGCCGATGTCGTCCGCCGCCTTGCCCTGCTCGGCTACCTCGCCATCGCCCCCGAACTCTACGTCCGCCAGGGCGATCCACGCACCACCGTCGATCTTACCGTGCTGCGCCGCGATTTCGTCAGCAAGGCGGATGACGCGGTGGTCCTCGCCGACCTCGATCGTGCGGTCTCCTGGGCCGCCACCCAGGGCGGTGATCTCGCCCGCCTCGCCATCACCGGGTTCTGCTGGGGCGGCCGCATCACCTGGCTGTACGCGGCGCACGAGGCCTCGGTCAAGGCCGCGGTGGCGTGGTACGGCCGGCTCGATGGCGAGCGCACGCCCCACACCCCGCAGCATCCGATCGATGTCGCCGGACGCCTGCTCGCCCCGGTCCTCGGCCTCTATGGCGGCCAGGACCAGGGCATCCCGCTGACTCAGGTGGAAGCCATGCGCGCCGCCCTGGCGGCTGCCAACTCGCCGTCCCGCATCGAGGTCTTTCCGGATGCTCCCCATGCCTTCTATGCCGACTACCGCCCGAGCTATCGTGCGGATGCGGCGGCCGCAGGCTGGAAGCAGCTGGTATCCTGGTTCGCCCAGCATGGAGTCGCCTGAGCGATGGCCACCGCTGCGAATCCGCACCCGCTGCGACCAAGCGTGGCGACGGCGACCGCCTCGGGGATCCCGGAGCTGGTGGAGCTGCGCCAGGGCGAGGTCTCGCTGCGCCTGCTGGTGATGCGCGATGCCGCCGGCCTCGCCGCCGCTGGCGGAGAGCTCCGCGCCCAGCGCGGCGAGGTCACCGCGCCCAGCGACCTGGAATCCGCCTACCGCACCATCACCACCGCCTACCATCAGCTGCGCGCGGACGCCGGCTATGCCTTCGCCATCCGCTGGCAGGAGCGCATCGTCGGCGCGACCAGCTACATCGGCCTGGTGGCCAGTCCGGCCACTGTCCCCTCACCTGTCCTTGACCGCGGCGGACCGCTTGCGGTCGAGATCGGCCATACCTGGCTGGCGCCATCGGCGCAGCGGCCGGAGCTCGCCGCGGCGGTGGCCTTCCTGCTCCTCCAGCACGCCTTCGAGACCTGGCAGGTGCAGCGCGTGCGCATGCGCTGCGCGGCGCGCGATGCGCAGGCCGCCCAGGCCATCGCCGCAGCCGGCCTGCGCTGCGACGGCCTGCTGCGCGGCGATGCCGCCGATGGCGAGGGGACGCTGCGCGATGCGCTGGTCTATTCGCTGCTCGCCGAGGAGTGGCCACAGGTCCGCTCGGGCCTGCTGCCGCGCCTCGAGCTCCAACCCCTGATCCGCTGCTCGGCCCCCTGATCCCATCCTGGCCCACCTCCGCTGCCTGATCCCTGGATGCCCGCCATGCCTGCGACCGTTGCCGATGCCTCTGCCAGGCTGCCGCCGATCCGGCCCGCACAGCCGGACGAGCGTCCGTCGTCGCGCTTCCAGCGCGCCCCGGGAACCCCCGAGCTGCCCGCCACGCCGGTGCGCTTCATCCTCCATTTCGTCTTCGGCCGCTACCGCTGGTGGCTCGCCTCGATGACCCTCAGCGACACCGCCAACGCCACCTGCGGCATCCTCATCCCCTATGCCCTCAACCGCATCATCACCGCGGTGACCAGCAGCCTGGGCAGCGGCAGCCGCGATGCGGAGGCGGTGGCGCAGGCGATCCAGTGGCCGCTGACGCTGTTCATCGCCTTCACCCTCGGCGAGCTGCTCTTCGGCCGCACCACCAGCGGCATCCAGTTCCGCTTCGGGCCGCGCCTGCGCCAGGAGGTCGGGCGCACCCTCTACCACTACGTGCAATACCATTCGCACCGCTATTTCAGCGAGAACTTCGCCGGCGCCCTGGCGCACCGCATCAGCGAGGCATCGCAGGGCGTCACCCAGACGCTGTGGACGCTGATCACCGAATTCTGGCCCATCGCCATCGTCATCAGCGTGGCCAATGGCCTGCTGCTCTCGGCCAACTGGTGGCTCGGCGGATTCCTCAGCTGCTGGTCGGTGATCTTCATCACGGTGTCCTTCCTGCTCGCGCGGCGCTGCCAACCCTATGCGCTGGCGGCGGCCGCGGCACGCAGCGAGACCACCGGGCACATCGTCGATTCGGTGTCCAACCTCGCCGCCGCCCGGCTGTTCGCCCGCCTCGGCTTCGAACGCGAGCAGCTCGACCGCACCCAGACCAAAGAGCTCGAGGCGGTGCTGCGCTCGAACCGCTACATGGAGCGCGTGCGCTGGTTCCAGTTCGGCTCGGCCGCCATCCTCAAGATCGGCATGGTGGTGGTCGCCTTCCATTTATGGCGCACCGGCGCCATCACCGTCGGCCAGTTCGTCATGGCGGTGAGCCTGTCGCTGCTGATCATCGCCGAGGTCCGCAATCTGAGCCGGCGCTTCCTCGAATTCTTCGAATTCATCGGCAACATCAGCAATGGCGTGCGCACCATCGTCAGGCCGCACGAGCTCATCGATCGCCCGCAGGCGCTCGCGGCCGCCCAGCTCCACGGCGGCATCGATTTCGACGATGTGACCTTCCGTTATGGGGATGGCGGGGCGGTCTTCGACCGCCTCACGGTGGCGATCCCGGCCGGTCAGCGGGTCGGCCTGGTCGGCTTCTCGGGCTCGGGCAAGACCACCTTCGTCAGCCTGCTGCTGCGGCTGTACGATCCGCAGGGAGGCAGCATCCGCATCGGCGGTGTGGACCTGCGCGCCTTGACCCAGGACGCCCTGCATGAGCAGATCGGCCTGATCCCCCAGGAGCCGACGCTGTTCCACCGCAGCCTGCGCGACAACATCCGTTATGGCCGGATCGCCGCCAGCGACGCGGAGATCGAAGCGGCGGCGCGCAGAGCCCACGCCCACGAGTTCATCGCGCAGATCCCGGGCGGCTACCAGGCCCTGGTCGGCGAGCGCGGCATCAAGCTCAGCGGCGGCCAGCGCCAGCGCATCGCCATCGCCCGGGTGGTGCTCAAGGATGCCCCGGTGCTGATCCTCGACGAGGCCACCTCGAGCCTCGATTCGATCACCGAGCGCGCGATCCAGGATGCCCTCGACCTTGAGATGACAGGCAAGACCGTGATCGTCGTCGCGCATCGCCTGTCGACCATCGCCCACCTCGATCGCATCCTGGTCTTCGATCAGGGCCGCATCGTCGAGGATGGAACCCATGCCGCACTGCTGTCCAAGCGCGGCAGCTACCACCGCCTGTGGAGCATGCAGTCGGACGGCTTCCTGCCCGATGGCGGCGATCGCCCGCTGCCAGCGGCGGCTGCAGCGGCCCAGGACGCGGGCATCGCCGCGGGCGGCGCGCTCGACGATGCCGATCTGGCGGGCGATGGCCGACGCCCGGACGACGACAGCCGGGATAGTCCGGTGCTGATGGCGTGACGACAGCGTGCCGCGCCATCAGCTGATGCCGGCCAGATATTGTTGCAATTGCAGCAGGGGCCCTCCGGGATGCCCCGTAATCGGCCGCAACCTCTGGCATGAACGGCGCTCGTGTAGCGGGCCCAGCCTTCATGTCTGGTCACCCCACAGGGTGACTAAATAAAAGGAGGGGTGCTCAGCGTATCCGCCCACCCCGACCAAGGATGCCCATGTCGCCTCACCGCTTCGTCCTCGCCCTGCTCCTCCTGGGCAGCCTGTTCCTGCCCGCTGCCCAGGCGACCGATGGCTATTTCGATTACGGCTTCGGCGCCACCGCCAAGGGCGGCGGCGGCGCGGGCGTCGCCTTCGCCCAGGATGGCCTGGCGCCAGCGACCAATCCCGCCGGTGACGCCTTCATCCATGATCAGGTCAATGCCGGCCTGACCTACTTTGCACCCGATCGCGGCGCCACCATCGGTGGGACCAGCTACAGCGCCAATGGCACCCGCGCCTTCTACATCCCGGAAGCGGCCTGGCGCCAGGGCCTCGGCGAGGATGTCAGCGTCGGCATCGCCGCCTATGGCAATGGCGGCCTCGACACCACCTATAACAAGCCCCTCCCCGGCTTCGCCTTCGGACCGGCGAGCCCGGGCCCCGGCACCAATACCGGCATCGACCTGGAGCAGTTCTTCATCGCCCCCACCGCCACCTACACCTTCTTCAAGGACCACGCGATCGGCATGTCGGCGGTGATCGTCTACCAGCGCTTCAAGGCCTCCGGCCTGGAGAATTTCGGCATAAGCGATGCCGGTCCCGATTCGTCGGTCGGCCTGGGCGCGCGTTTCGGCTATAGCGGAAACATCACCCCCTGGCTGTCGCTGGGGCTGACCTACCAGCCGCGCATCTCGACCAGCCGGTTCACCAAGTACTCCACCCTCTTCGCCGACCATGGCGACTTCGACATCCCGGCCAATTTCGCCGGCGGCGTCGCGCTGCGGCCGTTCGTGGGCACCACGCTGGCGCTCGATGTCGAACGCATCCAGTACGCCAACATCCCGGCGATCGGCAATCAGCTGACCCCGGCCACCTATGGCGCCGGCCTCGGCTCGCCTAATGGGCCCGGCTTCGGCTGGAAGGATGTGACCGCGATCAAGATCGGCCTGATCCAGCGGGTCAGCGATCCGTTGACCCTGCGCGTCGGCTACAACTACAGCAGCCAGCCCATCCCCACCGACCAGACGCTGTTCAACGTCCTCGCACCCGCGGTGGTCCAGCATCATTTCACCGCCGGCGGCACGTGGTCCTTCAACAAAGCCATCGATGTCACCGCCTATGCCACCTACGTGCCCAAGAAGACGATCAATGGCAGCGGCAGCCCGCTGGGGCCGAACTTCAATGCCGATCTCTACATGAGCCAGGTCATCGTCGGCGTCGGTGGGACCTGGAACCTCTGACCTGCCTCGCGACCCTGCGCGCACAGCCATCCACTCCTCATGTCAGTGAGCGCGTGACCACCGTCCCGTCCGCCATCCGACCATCATCCGACCATCATCCGACCATCATCAGAAGCCCGACCATGACGATTCGCCACGGATTCGCCCTGCTCTGCCTGGCGGGGCTGCTGTCATCCGGCTGTTCCTCGCGCAGCCAGGACTACACCGCGAAGGAGTCCCCGCAGGCGGAGGCCAATGGCCTGGTCATGGCCGTGCGCGGCATGGAGGTGTCCGCCGATGGCCTCAGCGCCCGCATCTACTTCCGCAATACCACCGATCAGAATGTGGTGTTCTACTCGCCCAGCAGCGCCTCCGCGCCGACCTGGTTGCACGTCACCATCGCCGGCACCACCTACGCCGGCTGGGCCCAGCTGGTCCAGTACCAGCAGCTGGGATTCGGCGAGGATACCGGACCGACGCCGGAAGCGGCGTCCGATCAGCTGATCATCCCGTTCCACCAGGCGCGCTATGTCGACATGCATTTCGAGCTGAAGCCCGCCATCCCCGATCCCTATGTCGCCTGGAGCCTGACCGTCAACGGAACCTCCCTGGCCGGCCATCCGGTCGCGGTCACGGTTGCGGTGCCCGCCGGGGTGCATTAGGGACCGCGTCGCTGGCCGGCTGGCGCGCGGTGGACAGCCGCCTCCTGGCGGCGGCGATCAGCCGGCGGGTTGATGCATGACGCCCGCTGTGCTGCCACGGCAGCAGCCCGGCAACAGCGGACCGCGTGCAGCGTGGGCAGGCGCGCATCCCGGTGGCTGCGAATTTGGCACGCCGCTGACTGTCGCCATCGGCAGCTTCCGCCCCATCACCTCCGCCAGCTGGACACCTTCCATGAGCCTCCATCTCGACACCCTCGCCATCCACGCCGGACAGCAGCCCGATCCCACCACCGGCTCGCGTGCGGTGCCCATCTACCAGACCACCAGCTACGTCTTCAAGGATGCCAAGCACGCGGCTGACCTGTTCGCCCTGCGCGCCTTCGGCAACATCTACACCCGGCTGATGAATCCGACCACCGACGTGCTCGAGCAGCGCCTCGCCGCCCTGCATGGCGGCAGGGGAGCGGTGGCCACCAGCTCCGGCCAGGCCGCCATCTTCTATGCCGTGACGGCGATCACCGCGGCTGGGCAGAACATCGTGTCGTCCACCAACCTCTATGGCGGCACGGTCAACCTCTTCAAGCACACCCTCAAGCGCTTCGGGATCGACGTGCGCTTCGTCGACACCGGCGATGCCGGCGCGGTGGCGCGCGCGATCGATGACCGCACGCGCCTGGTCTACAGCGAATCGATCGGCAATCCGAAGAACAATGTCGACGACTTCCGCGCCATCGCCGATGTCGCGCATGCGCACGGCATCCCGTTCATCCTCGACAACACGGTCTCCCCGCCGCCGATCTTCGACCCCTTCGCCCAGGGGGTCGATGTGGTGGTCTCCTCGCTGACCAAGCTCATCGGCGGTCACGGCACCTCGCTCGGCGGCGTCATCATCGAGAAGGGCGACTTCCCCTGGAACAATGGCCGGTTCCCCGAGATCGCAGGCCCGGACGAGAGCTATCACGGGGTCGATTTCTGGCAGGCCTTCGGCGGCCATGCCAAGGCCGTGGCACCCGGCCTGGCCTATGTCCTGAAGATCCGCACCGGCCTGCTGCGCGATACCGGCGCCGCCCTCTCGCCGTTCAACTCCCATCAGATCCTGCTCGGGGTCGAGACCCTGACCTTGCGCGCCGAACGCCATGTCGCCAATGCGCAGCGCGTCGCCGCCTGGCTGGCGCAGCATCCCCTGGTCAGCTGGGTGAATTATCCCGGCCTGCCCAGCCATCCGGATCACGCCCGCAGCAAGCGCTACATCCCCTTCGGCCCGGGCGCCATCCTCGGCTTCGGCATCAAGGGCGGCAGCCCTGCCGGCGAGCGCTTCATCGCGGCAGTCAAGCTGGCCTCGCACCTGGCCAATGTCCTCGATGCCAAGACCCTGGTCATCCATCCGGCCTCGACCACCCACCAGCAGCTCTCCCCGGCCGAGCAGCTGGCCGCTGGCGTGACCCCCGACTACATCCGGCTGTCGGTCGGCATCGAGCATGTCGATGACATCATCGGCGATCTCGACCAGGCGCTGCGCGCCTCGCAGGTGGCCAAGGCGGCTGCTGCAGGCTGACAGCGGGCGGGAGCTCCCATGCCCATCATCCTCCCTCGCGATCTGCCGGCCTGGCGCACCCTGAGCGGCGAAGGCATCACCGTCTTCGCGGGGGATCAGCTGCCGAAGCCGTCCAGCCGCCCGCTCCAGGTGCTGCTGCTCAACCTCATGCCGACCAAGGTCGTCACCGAGACCCAGATCGCGCGCGTGCTGTCCAATTCCCCGCTGCCGGTCGAGCTGACCCTGCTGCGCACGGCGACCCACGCCGCCGGGCATGCCGATCCGAACCATCTCCGGGCCTTCTACCGCACCTTCGCCGAGATCAGGGACCGCCGCTTCGATGGGCTGATCATCACCGGCGCCCCGGTCGAGACGCTGCCGTGGCATGAGGTCGACTATTGGGGGGAGATCAGCGATATCCTGGCATGGAGCGCCGATACCGCGATGGCCTCGCTGTTCATATGCTGGGGCGCCCAGGCGGCGCTGCAGCATTTCTACGGCATCGGCAAGCGCGCGCTGCCGGCAAAGCGCTTCGGCGTCTACTGGCACCGCCTGGTGCGCCCCACTGCCGCCCTGGTGCGTGATCACGATGATGATTTCCTCGTCCCCGTCAGTCGGCATACCGAGACCCCGCGCGACGAGGTCGCCGCCAATCCCCGGCTGGAGATCCTCGCCGACAGCGATGAGGCGGGCCTGCACCTGGTGTGGGAGCCGGCCCGCCGCCGCACCTACCTCTTCAACCATCCTGAATACGATGCCGACACCTTGGATCGCGAATACCGCCGCGACCGCGACCGCGGGCTGCCCATCGCCCTGCCGGTGAACTACTATCCCGGCGATGATCCGGCGCGTCAGCCGCGGGTGCGGTGGCGCAGCCACGCCCACCTGATCTATACCAATTGGCTCAGCCATCAGGTCCAGCAGCATGAGCCCCAGCTGACCTATGCCCCCGATGGCGCCCGTCAGCGTTAAGGAGCCTGAGCCGGGCGACCACAGCGTCGCCGGGCTGGGGCCCCCAGGTTCCCAGCTGCTGCGTGGGAGGCAGGGGCGCAGCTCGGGAGCTGCCGCCGAAGCAGCAGCCCGACTCCCTGATTGCTCCCGTGGTGCGGCCGCCCTGGCATGATTTCTGCTGATCCGGCCTGCCGCTCGATGGTTTGAACCACCGCCACAGGACACCGGCACCACCCGGTCCAACCCGCCATGCCCCAACCGCCCATCCTCCCCCTCATCGATTGGCGTGCCCTGTTCAGCGCCGGCACCGACTGGCGGCGTTGGCTCGACATCGCGGAGAAGCCGGAGCACAAGACCGAGCTGCTCGGCTCCTACGGCGGATTCCACCCGACGCCGGAGACCGTGCGGCGGCTGCAGGCCCTGGCCAAGCCGGTGCACATCATCGCCATCGCCGAATCCTGGTGCGG
>PLEW01000009.1:0-175 GCA_003136555.1 Planctomycetota bacterium
GCGCCATGGGGTGGATACCCCATACCCCGACTGGGGCCTCCGGAGGACCATCAAATGGTCATGCTCCACCCCCGGAAGGTCTCCCCCATGGTTACAACTAATACCGGTGTCGTTGCAGTCTTCTCCAGGCATGCGGACGCCGAAGCGGCGATCAAGGAGCTCCAGCATGCTGGCT
>PLEW01000009.1:285-3184 GCA_003136555.1 Planctomycetota bacterium
GGCGGCCTCAGCGCCATCGGCGCTGGCCTGGTGAGCCAGGGCATCCCCAAGGACAGCGTCCTGAAGTACGAGCTGGCGCTCAAGACCGACAAATACGTCATGATCGCCCATGGCACCGGCGCGGACGTGCTCACTGCTCGCGAGATCTTCCACCGCTTGCATTCGGATACGGTGGCCGTCCATGATCTCACCGCTGCTGCAGCCCAGTCGTCCCAGGGATCGACGTGAGGGGCTGACCGGCTTCGGCCGGCCGCAGGGCATCGATGCATCAAAGGACCCTTCACCGGGCAATCCATGGCCTTGCTGGTACATCCCTCTCTCCCCTGGATCCCTACGCGCCACGCGTAGGGCGACCAGGGATCCGTGACGTCCTCGTTGATGGGGAAGGTGGCTCAGGTGCGCGCGTCCCATCGCCGCCCAGCCAGGATGCTCCGTCCGCCCAGGTCGGCTCGAGACTGAGGCCCTGCCAGGACACCGCTCACCCGCCTGCCCGACTGCGTGAAGGGCTCCCCGACTCGGCGTTGCGCAGTCCCCGCTTCAGCAGCGCCGGGGACGGGGACAGGGCGAAGGCGGCTGGACCTGGTTAGGGATGGAGCACATGGGCATGCGAATCGGCTCCACCGTATTCTGCATCGCAGCAGGCCTTCAACGCCTCGACCGAGAAGGACGGCGACTGGCACAGCGATATGACGCGCTGCTCCCCGAGTCGCAGCCGCTCCACTGCCGGTGGTATGGCGGTGGCGAGGCCGCTGGGGATGGTCACGAAGCCATCGCGATCGCCATGGATCAGCGTCCCTGACTGGATGTTTACCCCGCCCACCTGCACGTCGCACTCGATCTCGACTAGATGGGAATAGCCTTGCGCAGGGACCAGGTAGCGCGAGAAGACCTGGAAATTCCCAGCTGAACCGGAGATCTGGCCGATGCGATCAAGATCCCGGACCGCGCCATCGGTGATCAAGCCCGCATAGCCGAGAGCCCTGAGGATATGCCCATGCACCGCGCCGATCAGTGCGCCGGCACCGGCACCGGACGGATCTACGTCCTGGAGCACCAGGATGCGCGGCGCCGGTATCCGGGTGAAGTACTCCCACCAATCACGGCGCTGGGGATACTGCCGCCCCACCATGGGCGGATTGGCGCACTGGATCTTCGCGGTGACGGCATAGCCGAGCATGGGCGGCAGCGCTGGGAAGCGGCTCTGCACGTCGCCGCGAGAGAATCCCTGGTTGTCCAGGCGCACTCCGAGTGCTGAGATGGCGCTGACGATGTCGCCGGTGCCGATGGTCCTGAGGACGGCGAGCGGATCCACTGCGGGGGTAATGGCCATGGATCATTCCTCTATGGGTGATGATGGACGAACGCAGATCACGGCGGAAGGGAAATGCCAGCACCCTCTCCGTCAGGACCGCCCAGGAGCCTGGACGCCGCCGCATCGGCGGCGTGGTAGATCCGCTGCCCCGGGAGATGAGCGCAGACGCACAGGGTCGGCCTCGCCTGTCTGCGCCACGGCCGCCAGTCCATTTGGGCCCGGCGCATTGTTGCGCTCCCAGCCTGACGCAACCTGGCCGATCCGGTGGTCGTTCCTGTGGTCGTGGTCGCGGGCACCTGGATGGCGCAGGAGCGGCAGCTGGCCTGCCGCGGGCAAGATCATCTTCAGTCTCGCCCTGGTGCCGATCATTCCTGCGCATGGAGATCAACCGGATCGGGCGCGACTATGCCGCGCAGGAGCCGCCCGCTCGCCAGCCAGCTGGACGACGACGCCGGGAGAGTCCCGAGCAGGAGCACCTTCCGCGCTCCGCATGCTGGGCACTGCATGTCTGGCTCCACCCTGGTGGCTTCGCCTGGCATCATCCGCGGCATCGCCGACCTGGCCATCACCAAGTTGAGGACCGTGTGCGCTGCAGCAGGCCGCCTCCCGACGGTACGCGGTCCAACCACGAGGATGTCCGAGTACAATCGTGGTCGAGGCCGGTTGCTCCTGCACCACCGAGCACGACCACTCTGCCAGTCCTCGAGGGAAGCGACCCTGGAGCATCGGCCATCGACTCCGGGCGTTTCGGGAGGCGACAGCGCTGGGCTTCTTGGGTTGCCTGCGCTTGGCTTCCAGCGAGACTGGCACCAGTGGACGGTCGCCGGGCCCACCGGTGCTCACCTCGCTCTCGGACATCAGCGGAGATCTGCGTCATGATCAAGCAACTCACGTCGGGCTCCGCCACCATCCTCGCCTTCTCATTGAGCGGCAAGCTCCACGACGCCGATTACCAGCATTTCACTCCCGCCATCGAGGCCGCGGTCAAGGCCCATGGCAAGATCCGCGTGCTCGCCCAGTTCCTTGATTTCCATGGCTGGGACCTGCATGCGCTATGGGACGATACGAAATTCGCCACCCGGAGTTGCAGGGACATCGAACGCATTGCAATGGTCGGCGAGACAACCTGGGAGAAGTGGATGGCCAAGGTATGCAAGCCCTTCACCCTCTCGACAATCCGCTATTTCGATGCGACTAAGATCGACGATGCCTGGGCGTGGCTGCGCGGGACCTGACTGCCGACTCTGGATGCGAGGCCTTCCCCAGCACTGGCCCTTGCCTTCCTTGGGGTCGACACAGAATTGGGGTGAAAAATTGCGTTAGTGCTATAAACCATTGTACAACAATATTTTACAACTGATTTTCTGCGCATTCGATTTCGTCTCTGAATATCTACAAACGTAGAAATAACAATATATTACGTTCAATCGTCGCGCCTTCTGCATTTTATACATTGGACCAAACCGCATTCCGTCCCTCCGCGGCGCCCACCGATGGCGTCCCAAACCCCATTTTCGAGTATTATATATCGATACATATCGATATTAACGATACAATAGTATTGTGCGAGAAGGTCAATTCTCGCAC
>PLEW01000066.1 GCA_003136555.1 Planctomycetota bacterium
TGGGGTTCGCCGGGGGTGTAGCCGAGGCGCTCCATCGCCGCGTGCACCCGTTCGCGCATGCCGGGGCTGACGGCCGCTGCCTGATTGATCACCCGGCTGACGCTGCCGACGCCAACGCCGGCCAGGCGCGCGACATCGCTGATCGAGGCCCGCTTGCTCATGCAGCCAGCCTCCACATCGGCGGATCTCCGGCAATCCGCTCGTGCGACACCCAGGGGCGGCTGGGACCGCGCGGCCGGAGCTGCGGGTGGCGCCGGCCCAGGCCTGGCGGCTCAGCGCCCCAGGCGTCGACCCGGCAAGCGCGCGGATCGCCTGCGTGAGCGAGGTCACGTCGCTGAGACCGACCCGGCTGGCGAAGGTGCGCTGCGGCAGGGTGGTGGTCAGCAGCAGATCGCGGGCGGCCTCCACGCGCAGGGCGACGTGGTCGCGGCTGGGATGGGCGGTATGAGCGGGAGCAGCGAAGCTGATGTCCTCGCTGAGGTGGGTGCGGATAGAGGCGCGCGCGCGAGGAGGCCATCCTCCCGGGCAGCGCGTGGCGGTGCAGCCGCCGACATAGTCCGAGCGGATGGCCAGCTGCGCCTTTGAGCCGGTCAGGGCATGACCCTGCGGTTGGCTGCGCCGGTCTTGGCGGTGGAGAAGAAGCGCGGCAGTGACTGGACGAACTCCACCAGTCCCGCGAATGTCTTCGGCTTGATCACGAAATCGTCGACCCCGCTGCTTTCGCACTGGGTGCGATCGCTGGCGAGATGGGAGCCGGTCCACACCACCACCGCCACTGGCTCCGAGGCAAGGGTATTGCGGATGAGGTCGAGCAGCGTGCCGCCCTTCGGGCCGCCGGGCAGCGCCAGGTCGAGCACGATGACGGCCGGAATGCGGCGATCCGGCGAGGCGATCATGCGCTTCAGCCGCGCGATCGCATCGCTGGCATCGATTGCGACGTGCAGCGTGACATCGAGTCCACTCTTCAGTACTGCGAGTTCGAAGAGGTCGCGGTCATCCTTGCTGTCCTCGACCAGCAGGATGTCGGGTCTGCGGATCATGTGGTCGTCTGCTTCCGGAGCGCTTCTGGGCGGAGGCTGCGGGGGGGCAGAGACGAGGCGGCGGAGTGAAGGCATGCACCGTTCTCCTGGGTTCTGGCGACGCCACCTCGGTGGTGATGGAGCGGCATCACAGCCCAGCGGGGCCCCGGGTTGCGGCGGATACTGTCATGGATGAGGCCGCGAGCCACCAACAGAAGGGCCAGCCGTCTACGGACCATCTCCACACGGTGTGCGCAGGCAGGTGGGCCGCTGGGCCAGACGGTGAACGTCGATAGGGATGAGGCAGTGGTGGAGCTCGCCCACCTCGGCCCAGCCGGTGCCGTTGCGACGCCACCCCAGGCGGATTGGCGGGTGCCTGGACATCCACTGGCCGCTGGGTGGTGCGGCACTGGCTCCGGGATGGGAAGGATGGGCGGGGCGATGCCACCGTCGGGGAATTGGGGCCTGCCTTCGGTCGTGCGGCCCAGATGATCCCGGAGGACCGCCACTAGGGTGCGGCGGAAGCCATAAGTTCAGTTTGCACCGTGGAATGGCGTCCCCGGACAGATTCGAACTGCCGACCGGCGGCTTAGAAGGCCGCTGCTCTTCCAGCTGAGCTACGGGGACATGGGTGATGACGGTAGCCGAACGGTCCGCAATGCAACGTGACCTCAACCACCTGGCTGTGCCCGGCCCGCGTCCGCAGTGCGGTCTGCCGGCAAGGCCCACGCGCCCAGGCGGCAGCATCAGTCAACGGACGCCCGGCGATTAAGTATAGACTTTTGCTATAGAAGTCCTGAGGGCATGCGAGCCGCCCCTGGATGCGATGCCCGCCGCTTCCAGGCGACGGGCGGTTGAAACCAGGCTCGTACGTGCCGCCCGTTCGGCGCTTGTAGCGACGCACCTCATCTCCCAGGTGCGTTTTTCTGCCCCCAGTTGCGGAAGCGCTTCCATGACCACCACCTCCCCCTGCGACCCCACCCACCCCCTTGCCGGAGCGGCCGGCGTCCTGCTGCTCCTGCTGCTGGCGGCATTCCCGCTGGCCGCCCAGGATGGGGCCGCCATCCCGGTCCTGGTGATCGGGGGGCAGAACAACCATGATTGGAAGACCGGCAACGCCTTCCTGATGGCGCTGCTCAATCGCCCCGGCTTCGCGCCGAGCGAGAGCAACACCCCGGAAAAGGGCGCGCCAGCGAGCTCGTGGGCGGAGTGGAAGCCGGGGTTCGACCGCTACCGCTGCGTGCTGCTCGATTACAACGGCGAGGCGTGGCCTGAACCGGTGCAGCGTGAATTTGAACGCTATGTCGCCGGAGGCGGAGGGGTGGTGGCTCTGCATGCCGCCAACAACAGCTTCACCGGATGGGGCGAGTACGAGAAGATGATCGGACTGCTGTGGCGTCCTCCGACCTTCGGCGCCAGCCTCTACTTCGACGACCAGGGCACGCTCCAGCGCGAGGAGGCGGGCCAGGGCCGGCCGATGGGGCACGGCAAGCAGTGGGATTGGGTGCTGAAGGTGCGCGACGCCCAGCATCCGATCACCGCCGGGATGCCACCGAGCTGGAAGCATGTGAAGGATGAGCTCTACCATGGCCAGCGGGGGCCGGCCCAGGATGTGCACATCCTGCTGAGCGCCTTCTCGGACACCGAGCAGGGCGGCACGGGCAAGCACGAGCCGATCGTCTGGTGGGTGCCCTACGGCAAGGGCCACGTGGTGACCGATGTCATGGGCCATGTCGGCGAGACTGCGACGATGTCCTGCGTCGGCTTCCAGACCGTGCTGCTGCGCAGCATCGAGTGGGTGGCGAGCGGTCGCTGCAGCACGCCGATCCCGAGCGACTTCCCCACCGCCGAGAACACCAGCCAGCGTTATCCGCTTGCCCCGATCAAGACAGCGATCGCGGACCTCACCCCCGCCCAGGCCCTCGCCCACATCAACGTGCCGGCCGGCTACAACCTCGAGCTGGTCGCCAGCGACCCGACGATCATCAATCCGGTGATGTGCACCTGGGATGGCGACGGCCGGATGTATGTGGCGGAGATGCGCAGCTACATGATGGATGTCGATGCGACCAAGGAGAACGAGCCGGTCTCGCGCGTCTCGCGGCTGAGCGCTTCCAAGGGCGATGGCGTGCTCGACCAGACGACCGTGTTCGCCGACCACCTGGTGCTGCCACGCATGGTCCTGCCGCTCGACGACCGAGTGGTGATCGCCGAGACCTACACCGGGAAATTCGTCAGCTATCGCGACACCCAAGGCGACGGCGTCGCCGATGAGCGCAAGGAGCTCTATGACGGCGGGGCGACCAAGGCCAACCTCGAGCACCAGGACAGCGCATTGACCTGGGGCATCGACAACTACCTCTACACCGCCCAGCTCAGCAGCCGCCGCTTCCGCTTCAGCCACGGCAGCTGGGAGACGGATCCGCTCTATGGCAACAACAACTCGCAGTGGGGGCTGGCGATGGATGATGCCGGCCGGCTGTTCTGCTCGACCGCGGGGGGCGAGAAGCCGGTCTATGGCTTCCAGCAGTTCCCCTCCTACGGCAGCCTGCAGCTGCCGGGCGAGACCGTGGCCGGCTTCGACGAGACCTTCCCGGGGGTGCAGACCGTCGACGTGCAGGGCGGGCTCGGCCGCGTGCATCCGCTCAAAGGCACCCTCAACCACTTCACCGCCTGCTGCGGGCAGTCGATCTTCCGCGGCGACCGCCTGCATGACGATCTGGTGGGGGATTACCTGCTGCCGGAGCCGGTCGGCCGGCTGATCCGCCGCGCCAAGATCCAGGTCGTCGACGGCAAGCGCGTGCTCGCCAACGCCTGCCCGGGCGGGGAGTTCATCACCTCCGACGACCTCGCCTTCCGCCCGGTGTGGTCGGCTACCGGCCCCGATGGCTGCCTATACATCGTCGACATGCACCATGGCATCATCCAGGAAGGGGCGTGGACCAACGCCGGCTCCTACCTGCGCGGCATCGTGCTGCGCGATGGCTTCGACAAGTACGTCGGCCATGGGAGGATCTACCGGCTGGTCGCCGATGGCGTCGAGCCCGGTCCCAAACCGCACATGCTGCATGAGACGCCAGCGCAGCTGGTCGAGCACCTCTCGCATGCCAACGGCTGGTGGCGCGACACCGCCCAGAAGCTCATCGTCCTGAAGGGCGATCACTCGGTGGTGCCAGCGCTGCGCGAGCTCGCCCTGCATGGCCGCTCCGCCTTGGGGCGCCTGCACGCGTTGTGGACCATGGATGGCCTCGATGCCAGCGACCGGACGGTGGTGGTCGCGGCGATGGGCGATGCGGATGAACGGGTGCGCGTCGCCGCCATCCGCATCGCCGAGCGGCTGCTGCGCGCCGGCGACCAGCACCTGCTCGATCAGATCGCTGCGGCGCTGAAGGATGCCTCCATCGATGTTGTGGTGCAGGCGATCGATACCCTGCGCTACGCCCCAAAAGATGTCGCCAAGCCGCTGATCGAGCACGCCATCTCGGCGCACCTGGGCAATGAGATCATCACCTCATCGGGGCAGCAGAGCATCCAGTTCGACGCCGCCAAGCCCGGCGCGGTCACGGTCAACATCGATCCCGAGGGCCTGGCGCTGCTGAAGAAGGGTCGCGAGCACTTCACCCAGATCTGCTTCGCCTGCCATGGCAATGATGGCCTGGGTGTGGTCACCTCCGACGGCATGCACCTCGCTCCGCCGCTCTCAGGCTCGTCGCGCGTCCAGGGCAGCCCCGAGGCCCTGGTGCGCATCGTGCTCAACGGGCTGATGGGCGATGTCGACGGCAAGCAGTACCCTGGGCTGATGGTGCCGCAGAAGGCGAATGATGACCAGTGGATCGCCGAGACCCTGACCTACATCCGCAACAGCTTCGGCAACCATGCCACTTCGATCCTGCCGGGGGACGTGGCGCGCATCCGCAAGGCGGTGGGTGACCGTGCAGCACCCTACACGCTCAAGGAGATCGGGCTGTACCTGGCCGTGCCGACCACGGTGATGCGCTCCTGGACCTGGACCGCTTCGGGAGAGCCCGAGAATGCCCTGAAGGTCTGCGATGGCGACAGGGCCACGCGCTGGAGCACCGGCAAGCCGCAGGAGCCCGGGCAGTACCTGCAGTTCGATGCCGGGACGAACTACCGCTTCAGCCTGATGGTGCTCGATACCGAAGCGTCGCAGAACGATTTCCCGCACCAATACGAGGTGCGCACCAGCAACGACGGCATGCACTGGTCGAACCCGGTCGCCAGGGGGGGCGGCAAGCCCCTGCTGATGATCAACTTCCCGGCCGGGACCAGCGCACGCTTCGTACGCATCCTGCAGACCGCTCCGCCGAAGGGCGGCAACTTCTGGTCGGTGCATGAACTCGCGGTCTACGGCTCGCCGGAGGAGGGGGCGAAATGAGGATGGGCCGCTGCTTGCCGCGCTGCGGGCGCAGGGTGGGTTGCGCCTTCCCCGTCCGGCAGTCAGCTGGCAGCGGCGTATGGCCTGAAGCCGAATGAGCTGACCTGTGCGATGAGTGCTGTCGGCGGGATGGTCAGTGCTTGTCCCGGGCGTCCTTGCCCTGGTAGTTCTGGTCCATCACCTTGGCCCACAGCAGCGTCGGCTTGCGGCGCCATTCGAGCAGGAAGTCGACCGTGCCCTGGTCATGCATGGAGGTTTCGAACGGCCAGTCGGCGAACAGCTTGGCCGCCAGCACCGCATCGGTGCGTGGCCCGGTCGGTGACGGGGTCGGCTGGTTCGCGGCGCGCAGGTACTTGGAGAATGCCGCCTCGCCATCCGCGCTGCCACGGTCGTATCCGTCGATCAGGCCCAGGTAGTAGGTGCCGCCGATGATCAGCACCAAGCCGACCGTCGTGATCGAATCGCGGAGACTCATCGGTGGCATCCTCCTCGCAGCCGGGCATATGGGGTGGGTTCGGGCAGCAGCGAGCCGCCATGCAACCGGGCGTACCGGAGAGCGTGGAGGCTATGACGGTGAGGGCACCATGAATATCTGCTACACGGATAAGCACTGCCTGAGAGACGGCCGCACTGCGAGGGCGCGAGACCGTCCCATGCGTGAATGCGATCATCTGCGCGAGTGCCGCTTGGCAAGTCGCTGGACGACATGCTCGCCGGGGCATTCCCGTGGTCCCAAGGCGACTGTTGGACGCGCCGCCGCACGTCTGCGCCGTGGTAAGCCAGTGCCAAGGGCAGTGCGCCCAGGTTGGGGCGCCGGGGCTAGGGCTTGGCGTCAGCGGCGGGAGCCGGCTTGGGCTCATCATCGCGGACCGCAAGGACCTCGACGGGTTTGACCTCCTGCGGCGGGGATGCCTGCTTCTGCTGCTGATCCTGTTTAGCCTGCATGATCGCCCGCAGGCGGCGCAGCGAGACGATGAACCACCACGCGGCGCCAGCGAACATCACCACACGGAGGAAGTGGCCGCCGAATCCCGTACCTGCGAGCCAGGCGAAGGCGGCGCAGACGATCAGGCCGAGGATGAGCTGGATCTGGGGACTTTCATGCTGGTCTGCCATGGGCATTGATCCTGCCGAAGGTGCTGCGGTCTACACATCTATAATCGCCTTCGTTGTCGGCGGAAGACCTTAATGCCGCAACCTCGTCCAGACGTGCTGGATCGGCGCGCGATAGCCGCACCTGCTATGCGCACTCATCCAACAGGATGCCGGAATAGCCTCGTCACAGCGCACACGGCTTCCGGCAACGTCATCGACACCGACCGGCAGCGGGGATGTATCTGCTGCGCATGCTGGAGCACTCGGGTGCTCGGCTCAGCGGATGGAAGCAATGTGCGTCATGCCGCGATTGTATCCATATGCGGATTATCCGGCCTCGAAGGGAGTCCAGCCGGAGAAGGCGTCTTGCGGCCTTGCCTGTCGATAGGGTGCGACCGTACGCCTGGAGCCAATGTCGCCCGAGTTTGCATGCACGACGCGTCAGGGCCATCCCTGCGCAGCCATTGGCCAATTCCAGTCTGAGGCGCATGCTCCCCGCTCGCTCATGGTGAGCGACCCCGGTTGGACTTGAACCAACGACCTCCGGTTTAGGAAACCAGCGCTCTATCCACTGAGCTACGGGGCCACCAGGTGGCGATCTGGATGCGGCGAAGGCGGCACCTGCATGCTCGCCAGCGGCAACCGCGTCCGTCAGCGATGCTAATGGCGCTGCCGAGACGGTCTAGCCCCACTCCGGTTCCAGCTAGCCCGCAGGTCGTCATCGTCCTCGGCTGGCATGCCGGGCAGGACTGCCGGGCCGCGGGCATCAGGTGATGCGCGGGCGCACGATGATCTCCTCCACCACCGCGCGCTGCGGCAACTCGATCGCCAGCAGGATGCAGTCGACCACATCCTGGACGGTGAGCATGCTCGCGCGCTGCTCTCGTGATGGCGGTGATGGCCGCTGGTCGAGCAGGCTGGTGTCGATGTCGCCGGGGAAGACCGAGCAGGCACGGATGCCGTGCTGGTTCTCCTCAGCATTGATCGCCTGGGTCAGGCCAGCTTGCCCGAACTTGGATACCACGTAGGCCGCGCCCGCCAGGCTGCTTGCCCGCCTTCCGGCGGTTGACACCACGTTGACGATGGTGCCGCTGCCCGTGGCGCGCATGCCCGGCAGCACGGCGCGCGCGGCATGCACGCTGCCATGCAGGTTGGTGTCGATGATCTCGTGGTAGTCCTTGGCGCTGATCTCCGCGAGGCTGCGCTGAGGGACATTGGTGCCGGCTGCATTCACCAGCACGTCGATGCGCGACCACGCAGCGATCACATCGGCGGCCGCCCGCTCGACCTCTGCCGCCTGGCGCACATCGACGGTGGCGATGGAGATGCGCTCACCGGCCTCGCACAGCCGGGCGGTCTCCTCGAGCTTCGCTCGGCTGCGGCCGAGGCAGGCGATCCGCCAGCCCCGTTGCGCCAGGCTGATGGCGGCGGCACGGCCGACGCCGGAACCGGCGCCGGTGATCAGGGCGATAGCGGAACTGCTGATCATCGGAACTCCAGCAGGGTGATCAGGGTGGGCTCGGGGCTGGCTGCACGGTCGCCGACGGCAGACGGTGCCAGGGGACGGTCGGGTAGCAGCGGCGAATGCACGGACGGCCGCGTGGGCTGGCCCCCCCCAGCAACCCGTCCGGCTCACTGATAGGCGACCACCGAGAACACCGGCTGGCCGATGCGCTTGGCACCGCCCAGGAAGGCGAGGTCGATCAGGAAGGCGGTGCCGACCACGGTCGCACCCGCGCGCTGCACCAGCTTGAGCGCCGCGCCCATGGTGCCCCCGGTGGCCAGGACATCGTCGACCAGGAGCACGCGGTCGCTGGCCTCAAGCGAATCCTCATGGATCTGGATGGTATCGCTGCCGTATTCCAGCCCGTAGCTCTCGCTGAGCGCCTTCCATGGCAGCTTGCCCGGTTTGCGGATGGGCACGAAGCCGGCGCACAGGCGCAGGGCGACCGCCGGGGCGATGATGAAGCCGCGGCTCTCGATCCCCACCACCTTGGTGATGCCTTTGCCGATATGCGCGGTGGCGATGGCATCGATGGAGAAGGCCAAGGCCGAGGCATTGCCGAGCAGGGGGGTGATGTCCTTGAAGACGATGCCCTTCTTGGGGAAGTCGGGCACATCGCGGATCAGGGGGCGCAGGTCCATGGCGGCAGGCTAGTGGTCACCTGCGCCCCGTCTACCGCCATCCTGGCCTGGGGTGCTCGCACCAGTGCATCGAAGACTCTGGGCGATAAGCATTTGAAGGATGCGTGATCGATCGGCCAAGTTGCCGTGAGGGTCGGGGCGGCGTGTAGACCGCAGGGATGCCAAAGGTCTGTCGGGAGGACTTGCGGGACCTGGGCCTGGGACTATTCTGCCAACCTCTGCCGGGAGGCGCCATGGCCGTCGAGCCACTCGTGGTTATAGGCTTCTTCGATTTCGGCAGCGGTATCCACTGGCTGATCATCCTGTTCGTCGCGCTGCTCCTGTTCGGGAAGCGGCTGCCGGAGGTGATGAAGAACCTCGGTGGCAGCATCCGTGAGTTCAAGAAGGGCATGGATGAGGGTCCCAAGCAGGATTTTTCCCCACCCGCTCCACCGCAAGTGCCGACACCGCATATAGATGGGGCTGTCAGTCGACCGGCTGAGCCACCCATTCCTCCGGTCGACCAGGCACATGACGTGCCGCCCTCGACCACCGCATCAGAGCCCTCGCAGACGGACAGCCATCACCTACCGCCCACCGATCCGCCCCAGCACCACTGACATAGGGAACCGTCCGCGTGACGGATACATCACCATGACGGAAACGGTCGAGAAGCTCAGTCGCGTCCGCAAGTATCTGAAAGACAAGAAACTCGACGGGATCGTTCTCAGCTCGCGCGCGAATTTCGCCTGGTTGACGGGCGGTGGCGACAACCATGTCGTAGCGCAATCCGAGCGCGGTGTTGGTGCCCTGGTGGTCACCGGACGGCAAGCCTTCCTGGTGGCCAACCGCATCGAGATCGACCGCCTCCACCATGAGGAGCCGCTTTCGGGCTTTCAGCCCAAGAGCTTCCCCTGGACGCAGAGCCTGGCCTCAGCGCTGCCCAAGATCCTCACCGGTAAGAAGTATGCGAGCGATGACTCCGATGCGACGGGACTCCCGGGTCTGCCGACCGATTTCGCCTACCAGCTGCGCGCCTCGCTGAGCGAGCATGAGATCCGGCGCTACAAAGGTCTGGGTCGCGACTGCGCTCTGGCGATCGAGACCGTCGCCCGCCAGATGCAGAAGGGCGACAGCGAGCACCAGGTCGAGGCGGACCTGGCGCGCCACCTGCTGGCGCGCGGCATCCAGCCCTTCGTGGTCCTGGTCGCCTTCGACCAGCGCATCGAACGCTACCGCCACCCTGCTCCGACCGCGAATCACCTGCGCAATGCCGGCATGCTGGTGCTGTGCGGCCAACGCGGCGGGCTGATCGCCAGCCTGACCCGGCTGATCCATTTCGGGCCTCTGTCGCCGGAACTGCATGCCAAGCACGATGCGGTGTGCCGCGTCGAGGTGGCGCTCTGGCAGGCGACCGTCCCGGGCGCGACCTATGGCCAGGCGCTCAAGGCCGGCCTGGACCAGTACCGCAAGGAGGGCTACGCCAAGGAATGGGAGCTCCATCACCAGGGTGGACCCACCGGCTATGCCGGTCGCGAATTTATGGCCACCCCGGACGAGAAGCGCGTGGTGCTCGATCACCAGGCGGTGGCGTGGAATCCCTCGATCACCGGGACCAAGAGCGAGGACACCTTCATCACCGATGGCGCCGCCCGGGTGGTGGTCACCGCCTGCAGCGCCGATTGGCCGACCATCACCATCAAGGGCGGGGCGGGCGAGAGCATCAGCCGTCCGGCCATCCTGGTACGCTGACCATGATCAGCGCACGCATTGCCGCCGCCGCCCTGCTCGGGATCTCGCTGATCCTGCTGACCGGCTGCGATACCGATGATGACATGCGCAAGCCGATCCCGGTGCTCGAGATCGAGATCCTGCCCGAACCGGATGCCTATCTGCTCGACAACCAGCGCATGGATTACGAGCATCTGAAGGCCGAACTGCGGCGGGTCGCGGACGAGACCAGGCGCGACATCACCAACTCGTGCCGCGCCTACGTCCGCCTCAATCTCCGCCGCGGCGCAAGCAATGAGCGCGCCGACGATCTGGTGACCTACTGCAGCCGCATCGGGCTCAACCAGATCGAGAACCGGGCGAGCGGCAATTGATGGAGCAGGGGATGCCGGCGGACGCATCCCGCCAGCATCCGGCAGCCGAGCGCATCGTGGGGACACCATGAAGAAACTCATCATCCTGCTGCTGCTGGGCATCATCGCCGTCATGGCGCTTGAGGTGTGGGTCGCCTTGGAGGTGATGCACCTGGTGCAGGACATCCTCGGCCCCCTGATCGCCCTGCTGGCGCTCAGCCTGGTCGGCGTCAAGGTCACCAAGTCGCACCTGCGCCAGCTGCCCACCGCCTTCCTCTCCGGCACCATCGGTGCGCGGCTGATCGGGTTGCTGGGCGGGCTGCTCCTGGTGCTGCCCGGCTTCCTGACCGCCATCCTCGGCGCCTTCATGCAGATCCCTCTGCTCCAGCGGCTGTGCGGCCGTTTCGGCCAGCGTCTGGCGGGTGCGCTGACCAAGCGCATGTTCAGCGGCGGCATGGGCCCGCTGGCGGGCATGGGAGGGATGCCGGGTGGATTCCCCGGTGGATTCCCGGGCGGCTTCCCTGGTGGATTGAAGCCGGACGACCGCATCCGCGGCGGCCTGCCGCGGACCTATGACACCACCGCCGAGCGCGATGGCGATCGCAAGGGCTGACCACGAGGTGGAAAACGCTGGACCTCCACCGATCAGCTCCACCATCCGCGGACCTATGCTCAAGCACAACTCCTACTTCGATGGCAAGGTCCAGAGCCTCGGTTTCGAGCGCAATGGACGCAAGCAGACCGCGGGTGTCATCATCCCGGGCGAATACCATTTCAGCACCGATGCACCGGAGCGCATGACCGTGGTCAGCGGCGAGCTGAGCGC
The DNA here is from genome assembly GCA_003136555.1 of Planctomycetota bacterium. Lineage (GTDB taxonomy): Bacteria > Planctomycetota > UBA11346 > UBA11346 > UBA11346 > BOG-1363. The sequence goes on from PLEW01000066.1 coordinate 11,545, forward strand.
GCGCTTCACCCCGACGGGCGCCTGGGTCACCTATCCGGCCGGTAGCAGCTTCGAGGTCGCCGGCAAGAGCGCCTTCGACGTCAAGGCGGGTGCGCCGACCGCCTACCTGTGCGAATTCCTCTAAAGCCCATGACTGCAGCCCGTCGGACGCCGGCCGACACCGTCCGCAGCGCGCTCGCGCCCGGGAGCGTGCGCGGCGTGATCTTCGATCATGACGGCACCCTGGTCGATTCGCTGCGCCTGGTGGTCGAGGCGACCAACCAGGTGCTCGCCGAGCAGGGCCATGCACAGGTCGAGCCTGCGATCATCATCGCCGACATGATCTACCCGACCGCCCAGCGCATGGGCCGCCATGCGCGCCGCAGCGATGCGGCATCCCAGGCGCGCCTGGCACGTGATTTCGTACGTGCAGCCCGCGCGACCACCGCCGCCATCGCTCCTCCCTACCCCGGCGTCGCTGAACTGGTGGCCAGCCTGCGCGCCCAGGGCCTGAGCCTTGGAGTGGTGAGCAACAACGATGGCGAGGTGGTGCGCCGGATCATGCGCGAGCATGGCCTCTCAGGCGCATTCGCCTGCCTCTATGGCGAGGAGGATATGCCGGCGCCCAAGCCCGATCCGCGCGGCATCATCAAGGCCGCCGCCGCCATGCAGGTCGCCTGCGACGCCTGCATCTATGTCGGAGATAGCGGCGGCGATGCACAGGCCGCCCACGCCGCCGGCATGGTGGCGATCGGCGTCACCTGGGGCATCCATCCGCGTTCGGCGATGGCGGGCATGGGCTTCGATGGCCTGATCGATGCTCCGCATGAACTGCTGGCGCTGTTGGGGCGCTGACCACCGCGCCTCGGCACCGCCCCCTCGGTCGCGCCAGCGCTCCGCGGTGGTCAGACGGAGAGCAGGCGCGCAGGTCTCTCCTCCTCTTCCACAGCCTCACCCTCCTCGCTGGTGGCCGTGCTGGCAGCCTCGACCACGCCCTGGCCGCGCTTGACGCTGATGTGGTATTCCACCAGCTTGCGATCCAGGGTCACGCGGTTGATGCCGAGCGCGCGGGCGGCGCGCAGCTTGACTCCGCGCTCCTTGGTCAGCGCGTAGATGATCAGCAGCCGCTCAGCCTGCTGGAAGAACTTGCCGACATCCGGTCCGGCGGCATCGGCATAGCGTTCGAGCGCGTCGGCCAGCGAATCGACCGGATTGACCGCGGGAGTCTGCGGTTGCGCCGCCGGCGGGCGGCTCTCGCGTGGGAGGTTCTCGCTGTAGCTGCGGATGGTCGGTGGCACCAGCTCCTCGACGAACACCGTGCTGGGCGCGAGCACCACCGCCTTCTGGACGCAGTTCTCCAGTTCGCGGATGTTGCCGGGCCAGGGATAGTTGATCAGCATTTCCAGGACGGTGCGCGGAACCTCATCGAGATTCTTGAAGTTCTGGCGATTGTACTTCTGCAGGAAGTGGTTGATCAGCAGCGGGATGTCCTCGCGGCGCGAGCGCAGTGGCGGGACCAGCAGATTGACGACATTGAGGCGATAGTAGAGGTCTTCGCGGAAGCGTCCGGCGGCGACATCCTTGGCCAGGTCGCGATGGGTGGCGGCGATGATGCGCACGTCGACGGTCAGCGGGGTGTGATCGCCGACCCGGGTGATGGTCTTCTCCTGCAGTACGCGCAGCAGGCGGACCTGCGCCTCGGTGCCGATCTCGCCGACCTCATCGAGGAACAGGGTGCCGCCATTGGCGACCTCGAAGAGGCCTTTGCGCTCGTGATCGGCACCGGTGAAGGCGCCGCGAGCGTGGCCGAACAGCTCGCTCTCCAGCAGGCCCGGGCTCAGGGCCCCGGCGTTGATCGACACCATCGGCTTGTGCGCACGGTGGCTGTGGCTGTGGATGAGCTTGGCCAGCAGCTCCTTGCCGGTACCGGTCTCGCCCTGGACCAGCACGGTGGCGGAGGAGGCCGCCGCGCGCACCGCCGACTGGATGAGCGAATTCATCACCCCGCTGTTGGTGAGGATGTCGTGCTGCCTGACGTCGTAGGAGAGCGCGCCGCGCAGGACCTGGTTCTCCTCCGCCAGTTCACTGACCTCGAGCTGCACCCGCAGGCGGTCCATGCAGTAGCGCGACAGCACGTCGACCAGGAAGGCGGCCGCCTCCTCCGAGGTCTTGTGCGAGACCATCAGGATGGCGATCGGCACGTTGCCATCGCGCAGCTGACGGGCCACCACCGGCAGGCCGTCGGTCTGGATCGGGGCGGTGGCCGAGGTGGCGAGACCCGCGATCTCCTCGGCGTCGCTCATCGCCTCGCCGACCATGAAGGTCCCGGACGGGGTCAGGTGGCCGGGCCGGCATTGCATCCAGATCCCGCCGATGGTGTTCCAGGATTTGACTTCATGCCATAAGCGCTCCAGGACCAGGCGAGGTCCGACAGCGGGATCGAGCATCTGCAGAACAGAACCAACGCGGGTGGGCCAGGTATGCATGGTGGAGTGCTATGCACATCGTGGGCCGATCGGCGGCATGGCACTTTTGATGCGCCAGTAGACACTTTCCCCGGTTTCCGCTGCGTCAACCGCGAGAATGCTGACCACCGACTGTTCACATACTGAGCAATTGCATGTGCACAGATCACGATCCGACCTCGGCGCCGGCAGTGGGGACATGGCCTGGGCGTCGTCTCGGGCGAAGGCCTCAACCACCTGTCATCTGGCGTTTTGCATCGATGATCGGGATCTGGACGGATTCCGGTCGCAAGCGCCGTTGACGCCACCGCAGCGGGCTGAGACCGGTGTGGGCGCGAAAGCCACGCGAGAGCGCGCTTGCGGCCGACAGGCCGCAGGCCGTGGCCACGCTGTCGAGCCGGCTGCCGGGATCAGCCAGCAGATCGCAGGCACGCTGGTAGCGCAGGCGCTCGAGGGTGGTGCGCGGACTCTCTCCGCGTACGCGCCAGAACAGCCGGCGCAGATGCGCCGGCGAGACATGGATGGCTGTCGCTATCGCAGCGAAGCGTGGCGCGGAGGACATATGCTCGGTGAACCAGGCGCAGGCGCTCTCCACCCGCAAGACCGCCAGTTCCTGGGCATCCTGCAGCCGGTGCGGTGGCACCGAGGCCAACGCCATCAGGCTGAGTTCGCACAGCGCCAGCTGGTGGAGGATCTCGCCGCGATCTGAGGGCTCGGAGATCTCCTGCGCCAGCGCGCGGCTGAGCTGATCGAGGCGACTGACCGCGTGCTCATCGAGCGCGACGCTGTGGTAACCGGTCTCGGCGACCGCCCGCTGGATGGCCTCGTTGGCGGTTGAGAAATGCATCACCACCACCCGGCATCCCACCGCCGGTGGAGCGGTCCAGCCATGGGCGCAGGTGGTGGAGAAGACCCACAGGCGCGGGCCAGGAGGGGGCTGTTCGGCACCGCGGTGGGTCAGCACCGGGAAGGCGGAACCGCTGACGATGGCCTGGAATTCCCAGCGTCCACGCACATGCACGTGGACCGGCTTGGCAGCGTAATCGCGTGGACCGGTTCCCAGATACGCGAGCATGGCGGTCGCCCCCCCCGGTGCGCGGCAGTCATGACCAGGAGCGTTATGGTCATGGCCACGCGTGAGCAGGCAAGTACTACAGGCGGTCCGTCCATACGTTCAGGGCGATCTGGCCGGCCGGCCGTCGTCCACCCCGGCGACAGCCTGGCACCTACGAGGAGACCCATGCCCATTCCCTCCCTGCCCGTGCTCCTGCTGATCGCCTGCTGCTCTGCACTGCAGGCCGTCGAGCCGAGCGATAGCGTGCGGCTGATGCTCTCCGGTACGGGCAAGGATGATGGGGTCAGCTGGGATTTCCGCTGCTCGGCCGGCCGCCATGCGGGTGCCTGGAGCACCATCGCGGTGCCCTCGAGCTGGGAGTGCCAGGGCTTCGGCAGCTTCGGCTACCAGGGCGACGCCAAGCCCTACGAGCAGGGGATCTACCGCCGCAGCTTCACCATCCCCGAGTCCTGGAGCGGCCGGCGCGTGCAGCTGGTATTCGAAGGGGTGCAGACCGATGCCACCGTGCTGATCGACGAGCAGCAGGTCGGAGCGATGCACATCGGCGGGTTCTACCGCTTCGCCTACGACATCACCGCCCTGGCCAAGCCCGGGGCGGTGAGCCGCCTGGAGGTGCGGGTGGACAAGCATTCGAGCAATGAATCGGTGAACCAGGCCGAGCGCATGGGGGACTACTGGAACTTCAGCGGCATCATCAGGCCGGTGTACCTGGAGGCGACGCCGGTTGCGCATCTCGAACGCTGCGCCATCGATGCCCAGGCCGATGGCCGCATCAGCGTCGATGCCTTCGCCGCGCTGCTTGCAGGCGGTGAGCGCATCGAGGCCCAGGTGCTCGACCTCGCTGGCGCGCCGGTCCTCGACCTCGCCGGCGTGGTGGCCCAGGCGCAGGGTGCGACCCGCCTGGCCGGCAAGGCTGCCGGGGTGCATCCCTGGAGCGCCGAGCATCCGCAGCTCTACCAGCTTGAACTGCGGCTGATGCAGGGAACGCGCCTGGTGCATCGCCTGAGACAGCGTTTTGGCTTCCGCACCATCGAATTGCGTGTCGGCGATGGCATCTACGTCAATGGCACGCGCACCATCATCAAGGGCTGCTGCCGCCATACCTTCTGGCCCGACAGCGGACGGACCACCAGTGCCGGGATCAGCCGCCTGGACGTCGGTCTGATCAAGGAGATGAACATGAACGCAGTGCGCATGTCGCACTACCCGCCCGAGCAGAGCTTCCTCGACGAGTGCGATGAGCAGGGGCTGTATGTGCTTGACGAGCTGGCCGGCTGGCACCATTGCTACGCCAGCGCCATCGGTCATGTGCTGGTGGGCGAGATGCTGGCGCGCGACGTCAACCACCCGTCGATCATCATGTGGGATAACGGCAACGAGGGGGGCTGGAACAAGGAGCTCGATGACGATTTCGCCCTGTGGGATCCCAGCCATCGCCAGGTGGTGCATCCGTGGGCCGACTTCCGCGAGCTCAACACCAAGCACTATCCCGACTACAAGGCCATGCTCGCCCTGTGCGCCGGCAAGGTGGTGTTCATGCCCACCGAGTTCCAGCATGGCCTGTTCGATGGCGGTGCCGGTGCCGGGCTGTGGGACTTCTGGGAGGCGATGCGCGCCAGCCCGCATCTGGGCGGGGGCTTCATCTGGGCCTTCCTCGATGAGGGGGTCAAGCGCGTCGACCTCGATGGTCAGATCGACGTTGCAGGCAACCGCGCCCCCGACGGGATTGTCGGGCCCTACCGCGAGAAGGAGGGCAGCTTCTTCGCCATCAAGTCGATCTGGTCGCCGATCGTCATCCCGCTCGCACAGCTGCCGCCCGCCTTCGCCGGCGAGCTGCCGCTGGAGAACCGCTACGACGAGACCGACCTCAGCAAGTGCCGCTTCGCCTGGGAGCTCTGGCATCTGCGCACGCCCGCTGATGCGCTCGCCGGCCATGAGCTGCTCGCCAGCGGCGAGCTGGATGGGCCAGCCATCCCCGCGGGCGGCCATGGCACCCTGCACCTGCCGCTGCCGGCCGCGGCGGCGGGCGCCGATGCCCTGGGGCTGACCGCCCGCGATTCCCGCGGGCGCGCGATCCTGCGCTGGAGCTGGCCGCTGCGCGCCGAGCTGACGCCGGCGCTGCCTCCGCCGGCCTCCGGGACCATGGCGCCGAGCGTGAGCGACGATGCCGCCTCGATCACCCTCACGGCCGGCTCCCTGACCCTGCGCTTCGACAAGCTGAGCGGACTGCTGAGCACCATCACCCTGGCGGGACGCATCCTGCCCCTGGGCAACGGCCCGCGCGCGGTGAGCGGCCCATCGACGCTGAAGGCGATCACCGTGCATGCCGAGCCCTCCGCGCAGGTGGTCGAGGCGACCTTCGACGGCGATCTGCGCCTGGCGCGCTGGCGGCTCTGCGGCGATGGCAGGGTGCACCTCGATTACGCCTACCACGCCGAGGGGGCGCATGCGCTGCTGGGCATCGGCTTCGATCTCGACGAGTCGGCGGTCACCGCCAAGCGCTGGCTCGGGCTGGGGCCGTACCGGGTGTGGAAGAACCGCATGATGGGCGGCACCCTGGACGTGTGGGCCACAGCATACAACGATTCCATGACCGGCGCCGAGCTGTGGGCGTATCCCGAGTTCAAGGGCTACTTCGGCGAGGTGCGCTGGTGCGAGCTGACGACCAGGGCCGGGGCGATCACCGTGCGCCTGCCGGGCCCGGCCCGCGCCCTCCAGGTGCTGACGCCGCGCTGGCCGAAGGATTCGATCAATGCCGTGACGGTGTTCCCCGACACCACCTTCTCGGTGCTCGATGCCATCCCTCCGATCGGCGACAAGTTCCACAAGGCCGAGCGCGGCGGCCCGCAGTCGCAGCGGACCATCGCCACCGGCGACTACCAGGGCGCCCTCGACTTCAGCTTCCAGGAGCTGCACCGGTGAGCGGCCCGCCGCCACCCCTCCCCATGCCGACGCAGCACGCGGCGGCACCGCCACGCGCTGTGGGCGTGCGCTGGACGGTCCTGGCGCTGCTGTTCGCCGCCACCACGCTGTGCTACCTCGATCGCACCGTGCTCGCCGTGCTGGGCCCGACATTGACCGAGGCGCTGCACTGGAGCGAGGGCGACTACAGCCATGTGGTGATGGCCTTCCAGCTCGCCTATGCCATCGGCCTGGCCGCGGCCGGCCGCTTCCTCGACGTCATCGGCGTGCGCCTGGGCTATGCCCTGGCGGTCGGGGCGTGGAGCCTGGCGGCGATGGCGCACGCCCTGGTCGGCTCGGTGTCCGGCTTCATGACCGCCCGCTTCCTGCTCGGCCTGGCCGAGGCGGGCAACTTCCCAGCCGCGATAAAGAGCGTGGCGCAGTGGTTCCCGATCCGCGAACGTGCCCTGGCTACCGGCATCTTCAACTCCGGCGCCAACATCGGCGCCCTGGTCGCCCCGCTGCTGGTGGCGCTCCTGGTCACCAGGTGGGGCTGGCAGGGGGCCTTCTGCGCGACCGGGGCGATCGGTCTGCTGTGGCCGCTCGCCTGGTGGCGGTGGTACCGCAGCCCGCAGGACCACCCGCGCCTCGGCGCCTACGAACGAGCGCTGCTCGCGCCGACGGCAGTCGACGCGGCTGGCGTACCGGCCCCGGCCGGGCGCGCGATCCGGCAGGTGCTCGGCCAGCCGGCGAGCTGGGCCTTCGTGATCGCCAAGCTGATGACCGATCCGGTATGGTGGTTCTACCTCTACTGGTTCCCCAAATTCCTCCATACCCAGGGGGTCGAGCTCCAGGGCCTGCCCCTGCCGATGGCGATCGTCTACCTGGTCTCCGATGCCGGGAGCATCCTCGGCGGCTGGCTGTCCTCGCACCTGATGGCGCGCGGCTGGACGAGCACCTCGGCGCGCCAGCTGGCGATGCTGTGCTGCGTGCTGTGCATCCTCCCGGTGGTCTTCGCGCCGGCGCTGCACAGCCTGTGGTGGTCGGTCGCGCTGGTGGCGCTGGCCGCAGCCGGGCACCAGGGCTGGTCGGCCAACCTGTTCACCCTGGTCTCGGACCACCTGCCGCAATCGGCGGTCGGGACGGTGGTCGGCATCGGGGGCACCGCCGGGGCTCTGGGCGGGGTGCTGATGGCCTTCGTCGTCGGCTGGGTGCTCCAATACGCCGGCTACCAGCCGCTCTTCATCATCGGCGCCGCGGTCTATGTCGTCAGCCTGCTGGTCATCCGGACCTTGCTGAAGCGCCACACCGCATCCGGCTAGCCAGCGGCACGCGCGCGGTGCGGCGGCCGCAGCAGCCCGGTGATGGTCCCGTCTTGGCAGAAGCGCCAGCAGGCGATCAGCGTTGCACCGACGATGAAGCCGCCCAGGACGGCGATGTCGGTGGCCAGGCTGAAGTCGGTGGCGGCGCCCGCGGCGGTGCTGGCGCCGGCGATGGTTCCGGGGGTGGCATGCTTGAGCAGGTCGACGCCGTAGCTGAAGGGATTGATGCTCGATGCGAGGCGCAGGTAGGAAGGCAGGCCATGCAGCGGATAGAGGGCGCCGCTGAGGAAGAATACCGGGAAGATCACCACGTTCATGATCATCGCGTAGTTCTCCAGGCCGCGCACGATGACGGCCACCAGCATGCCCAGGCAGGCGGCGGCCCAGGCGGTCATGATGAGCGCGAACGCGAGCAGGGCGAAATCCCAGCTGGCTCGAGCATACCCGGCGGCGGCCAGCATCAGCAGCAGCAGGATGCCCTGCATCAGCGCCACCGCCGTCGCGCTGGCGATGCGCGCCAGGACGATCCAGGCATGGTGGATGGGAGCGATCAGGAGCATGCGCAGCACGCCCGATTCGCGGTCATGGACCAGCGAGAGCGCCGCGAGCATGGCACCGAACAGCAGCGTCATCGCCAGCAGGCCGGGCGCCATGAACGAGCGGTAGGACGAGCCGCCCGCGGGCATCATGGTCTCGACCCCTCCGCCGATCACCATCAGCCACAGCAGCGGCCGCACTAGGGCGCTGAGCAGCCGCCCGCGCTGGCGCAGGGTGCGCACCAGTTCGCGCGCCAGGATGGCGGTGATCGGACGCAGGATCATGCCGGGGACGTCCCGCCGAACTGGCGCTGGTAGACGTCCTCGAGCATTGGCCGGCGCAGGGTCACGGTGTCGAGCCGGGCGAGCGCCGCCTGGTCGAGCGACGCCAGGCTGAAGGCGGCGTCGCGCAGCATGATGCTCAGCCGAGCGCCATCGCGGCGGTGCTCGCCGAGGTGGGCGAAGGGCGCGGTCGCCAGCGGGCTGCCCGCCAGCTCGAGCACCCACGCGCCCAGCGCGGCGATCAGCTCCAGCGGCCGTCCCTGGCCGATGACCTGTCCGCCCTGCATGAAGATCACCAGATCGCAGTCGGCCGCCTCGTCAAGCAGATGGGTCGCCAGAAGGAGGGTGGTGCGCTGCTCGCGGCGTGCGCGCTCGAGGTGGCGCCACACCGAGCGGCGGTTGCCGAGGTCCAGACCGGTGGTCGGCTCATCGAGCAGCAGCACACTCGGCTGATGCAGCATCCCGCGCGCGATGTCGACCGCCCGTCGCATGCCGCCCGACAGCGCCGCCACCGGGGTGGCGCGCCGCCCCTCGAGCTCGAAGAGCGCCAGCAGCTCCTGGCTGCGGCGGGCGACCTGGTCCGCGGGCAGGTCGTAGAGGGCGCCGGCGAAGCGCAGATTGTCGCCGACCGTCAGGGTGCGGTCGAGCGCGGTCTCCTGGAACACCATGCCGATCGCCGCGCGCACTCCCACCGGATCGCGCACCAGGTCGCAGCCGGCGATGCGGGCCGTCCCGGCGCTTGGCGGCAGCAGGGTGCTCAGCATCTGCAGGGTGGTGCTCTTGCCGGAGCCATTGGCCCCCACCAGCGCCACGCACGAGCCCGCCTCGATGGCCAGATCCAGCCCGGCCACGGCGACGGTCGAGCCATAGCGCTTGCCCAGGCCCGTGGCCTCGATCATCGCTCCCGTGGCGCCGCCCGCAGCGCCCATCAGATCACCGTGCGGGAATTGGCGGGGTTACGGTAGGTCCAGGGTGCCGCGCCACCAGTGCCGGCAGCCTGCTGCTGGGCGCGCTCGACCGCCTCGAGCACGCGCTGGTGGTGGGGCGACTTGCTGCACACCGGATCGGCGTTGGCGGCATCGCCGCTCAGCAGCCAGGCCTGGCAGCGGCAGCCGCCGAAGTCCTTGGCGCGCTCCGGGCAGCTGGCGCACGGCTCCTTCATCCACGACTCGCCGCGGAAGCGGTTGAAGGCCGGGGAATCATGCCAGATCGCATCCAGGCTCAGGGCCCTGACATTGGGGAAGGCCAGCCCGGGCAGCTCGCGCGCCGCATGGCACGGCAGCGCGGTGCCGTCCGGGGCGATGGCGAGGAAGACCGCGCCCCAGCCGCTCATGCAGGCCTTGGGGCGCTCCTCATGGTAGTCCGGCACGACGTAGAAGATGCGCATCGATCCGGCGAGCCGCTCCTGGTAGCGGTGGGCGGTGGCCTCCGCCCGCTGCACCTGCTCACGGCTGGGCAGCAGCTGGTCGCGGTTGAGCTTTGCCCAGCCGTAGAACTGCGTCGAGGCGAGCTCGACATAGTCGGCGCCCAGTGCGATGCACAGCTCGAGGATGGACTCGATCTGGTCGATGTTGCCGCGATGGATGACGATGCACAGCGTCAGCGGCAGCTTGCGCGCCTTGACCAGGCGCGCCGCCTGCAGCTTGCGCTCGAAGCTGGTGCAGCCGGCGATCGCATCGTTGAGCTCGCGGCTGCTGGCCTGGAAGCTGATCTGCACCGAATCGATGCCGGCCTCGGCGATGGCGGCCAGGCGGCGCTCATCCAGCCCGATCGCCGAGGTGATGAGGTTGGTGTAGAAGCCGAGGCCGCGCGCATGCGCCACCAGATGCTCGAGATCGTTGCGGATCAGCGGCTCGCCGCCGGAGAAGCCGAGCTGGGTGGTGCCCAGGGCCCGGCTCTCGCTGATCACGCGCATCCATTCAGAGCTCGTCAGCTCCTGGTGGTGACGTGCGAAGGAGAGCGGATTGGAGCAGTAGGGGCACTGCAGCGGGCAGCGGTAGGTGAGCTCGGCCAGCAGCCAGAAGGGCCGGCCCACTGGCCGGGCGTAGACGGCGTCAGCTCCGGGCGATCCAGCCTCGTCCATGGGCGGTCTCCAGGAATTCATGCACGTGGGCGGTCAGGTCGGCATCCGGGAAGCGGCGCTTGAGCTCGGCGATGATGCCCGCCGCGGTGCGCGTGCCATCGCAGTACTTGAGGATCTCGGCGGCGCTGTCGTTGAGCCGGATCATGCCTTCGGGGTAGAGCAGCACATGCGCCTGCTGCGCCGGTTCGAACTGGAAGCGCACCGAATGCCCGAGGCTGATGATCCCCTCGGCGCCCTGGCAGGCATCATTCATGGCTGGGGCTCCACGCGCGGGTGGTAGCCGAGGTAGGCGATCCACATCGCATCGAGCATCGACCACAGNNCGACCACAGGATGTCGAGCTTGAGGCGCAGGATGCCCAGGACGTGGTCCTGCTCGCCCCTGGTCGTGGCCTGCGCCAGGGTCAGGCGCAGGCCATGCAGGACATCGCGTGGCACTTCGTCGAGGCGGCGGCGGAAGTAGGCCAGGCCATCGGGCTTGATCCACGGATAGTGGAGCGGCCAGCTCTCCACGCGCTGGCGATGGATGTCGGCGGCGAACAGCTCGGTCAGCGAAGCGGCGACCGCATCCTGCCAGCTGGCGCGGCGGGGCNNTGATGCGCTTGATCCATTCGCGCCTGACCTCGCGATCCGGGCAGTTCGACAGCACTGCAGCATCCTTGAGCGGGATGGTGATCTGGTAGTAGTAGCGGTTGATGACCCAGCCCTGGATCTGCCGTTGGCTGAGGCGGCCCTCGCCCATCAGCTGCTGGAAGGGGTGGTGGATGTGGTAGGCGGAGCCGCAGGCGCGCAGCTGGGCCTCGAACTCGGCTGGGGTCCAGGCGCGGCCTTGGTCTCCCGCAGGCGTCGGGCTTGCGCTCACGCAGCTCATAGGGTGATGTCCATGCCATCATAGGCGACTTCAACGCCGCAATCGCTCAGCGTCCGGCGTTCAGCCGACTGCTCATCCAGGATCGGGTTGGTGTTGTTGATNNTCGCCGGCCGCCTCGACGGCGCGCCGCTCGGGCGAGTCGTCGCGGAGGATCGGGTTGGTGTTGTTGATGTGGATGAGGATGCGCCGCCGGCGCGGGAGCGCTGCGAGGATCTGGAGCAGGCCGCCGTCCCCGGAGAGCGGCAGATGGCCCATCTCGCCGGCGCGTTTGCTGGTGATGCCGCTGACCGCCATCTCGTCGTCGCGCCAGAAGGTGCCGTCGATGAGGGCGCAATCGGCGCTCGCCAGGGCGGCGGAGACCGCGGCATTGATGCGTCCCAGCCCGGGAGCATAGAACAGCGTGCGGCCGCTCTGCTCATCGGTGATCACCAGCCCGAGGGTGTCGCCGCGCTCGGGGGCGGCGCGGTGGGGCGAGTAGGGTGGCGCGGCGCTGGAGAGGGCCACCGCGCGGAAGCGCAGATGCTCGATGCCGGTGATGGCGAAGCCCTGCTCGGCGTCGGGATCGATGAGCTGCACATCGAGCGCCAGGTAATGGCGCAGCACGGTGAAGAGCGGCAGGCCGCCCTCGAGATCGTCACGCACCTGCGCCGTGCAGTGGACCTGGAGCTGCCGGCCCTCGCGCAGGCTCAACAGGCCGGTGACATGGTCGATCTGGCTGTCCATCAGCACCACCGCGGCGATGGCGGTCGCGCGCACGCCGCCCGAACCCAGAAGCGCCGGGAAGGCATCGATCTGGGCGCGGATGTCCGGGGAGGCATTGAGCAGCACCCAGCGCCGTCCATCAGTGCTGACGGCGAGCGACGATTGGGTGCGCGGGCGTGCGCGCAGGGTTCCGGCGCGCAGTCCCCGGCAGTTCACGCACTGGCAATTCCATTGCGGGAAGCCGCCGCCTGCCGCAGAGCCGAGGACATGGACCAACATGGGGCGTGGGGGATCCTCGCGGGCCGGTTCGACGTCGAGGCGCACCAGGCATCGCTACGGGATGCCGGGATGCGGATGGGGGCGGCGAGGCGTGGACGCAGCGCGGCGTCGTGAATCGATCAGCGGTTCTGGATGTACATGGTGATCTCGAAGCCGTACCGCAGCTCGACGAATGCAGGCTTGGTCCAGGTCATGGCGATCTCCTCACGTATGCGCTACTATGGAGGAGGCCGGCCGCCGACAAGCGCCGAGTGTCGCAGCCGCTCGACCCGCATCCCGAGGAGCTGCGCTCACGGCCCCTGGGGATGGACGAGCAGCACCGCATTGACCACCACGCTGCTGGCGAAGCCGGGACGGAAGGCCTTGGCCCGCAAGGTGGTGGGAGCATCGATGAGCAGGCTGCCGTGGGCCACCGGCGAGTCCTCGTCGGGCAGGCTGCCATCGGTGGTGTAGTGCACGATCGCCTGCGGGTCCGGCTCGGCTACCAGCACCGTCACCGGATGGGCGAAGCGGCCGGCGGAGGGATCGAGCATCGGTGGTGGCAGCGCAGGCTTGCCCGGCAAGGAGGCGATCCAGGCGCGCAGCAGCGTGGCCGCGCTGCGGTCGATGCGCTGATGCGCCAGCGGCGGCATGCGCAGCTCGTCTTCGGCTTCCAGCCGCACCAGGATCATCGATCGCCAGGGGTCCTTGGGCATGATGTTGCGGGCGCGGTCGATGCCATGGTCGATGATGACGCGTCCGCGGATGAGGTTGGCTTGGTCGAGCGGGATGGCCGCACGCCCATCGAAATTGGCAAACCCGACCATGCCAGGGCGATGGCAGAAGGCGCAATTGGCATCGATGTAGGAGCGCACACGGCTCTCGAGGCTTTCGCTGTCATTGTCAGGGGCGACCAGGTGCGGCAGGGTGGCGAGGCTGGAGGCTGGTGGCGGGTGGTCGAGCCAGCCACGGTCGGCCAGTCGCTGCAGCGGATTGTCCGGGGACGGGGATGCGGCTTGGCCGGGCCGCCCGGGCGAGGGATGGTCGAGCTGGCGGGTGGAGACGCCGAGGACGAACCCGGCGACCGGGTTGTGGCAGCGCAGGCACTCCTCGCGGCTGGGATAATGCCAGGTCTGCATCCGGGTCGCCCCGGAGGCGGTCACCACCGCCACCGGTTCGTCCAGGCCGCCCGCCAGGAGCTCGGCATCCGAGCCGTCGGCACGCCATCGGTAGGTGACGCCGTAGACCCCGCCGGCCTCGTCACGCACCAGAAAGCGGGTCTCGAGCCGCCGCTGGCGCTCAGGGACGCGCTCATCGGTGGTGATGGCGAAATGCTTCACGAATACCGTGCCGGCCGGGAAGCCCCACTCCCCCTCGGCGGCGAAGGCGATGGTACGGCCGCGCGGCACGGCCAGCCAGCGGCCCTTCTGCGCGCCGTCGGACCACAGCGGGGCGATGACCTGGTAGGGCATCAGCGCTTGCGCAGGGGTCAGCGCGGCGAGATCGGTGAAGGCGCCGGTCTGCGACAGCAGCCGGGGCAGCGGACCGGTCGCGCAGGCCGGCAGGGCGATGAGCGCCGGGCGGGCGGACCCAGACTGGCCGGCTGCCTCGGCTGAGGCCGCTGGCTCGGGTGCCCGCCCACCCAGCTGGCAGCCGGCGATCAGGCCCGCCAGCAGCCCAAGGAGGCACAGCCGCCGCCGTAGCGTGTGGTGGTGGGTCGTTCGCATATCCTGGAGTGCATCATGGGGGCGTGCCGATGCAGGCCATGCCGAGGGCGGTGCGGATGCAACAGCTGTGCCAGCGGGTCGGCTGGAACAGGCGCACTGGTGGCGACCTTGACGCCGAGCCAGGTGCGGGTACGGAGCGTGGCACGGTCGCCATCAGGCATGCCTGGAGCCAGGCGCACGCCCGCGAGCATAGGAGGCCCATCATGCGCATATCCACCCTGCCGCTGCTCATGGCGCTGGTGCTGCTGGCGGCGCTCGCCGGGCGGCCGCTCGAGGCCGCCAGCTTAAACCCCCCGCCCGGGCAGCTGCCGCCGCCGGAGAAGCCGACCCTGGTCGCCACGGTCTTCGAGGTCCTGATCACCGATGATCAGGGCTCGTCGCAGAAGGACCGCCTGATCTTCGAGGATCGCAAGTTCGGCTGCGCACTGCTCATCGCGGCGGCGCTCGGCAAGATCGCCTATTCGGAGAAGCCCGGAGCGACCATCGATGATCCCATCCCGTGGGAGGCGACCGGGTCGGACGCGCAGGGAGATCGCATGGTCTTCAAGGGCACGGCGGAAAAGGATGCCATGACCGGCACCATCACCATCACCTTGGCCAAGGGCGCCCCGCACATCTTCACCTTCGCCGGTGGCAAGTCGGGGACCGATGCGGCGATCAAGGCGGTGGGCAAGTAATTCTGCCGGGAAGCGCCTGCCGCAGCCCCTCCACTGGCCGCAATCGGCGGGCCTGGCAGGAGCCTGCCAGGCCCGGGCAGTCTCAGCGGTAGAGGTTGTAGAAGCTCTTGAGGCCGAGNNGCCTGCTTGCCGAGCTCCTCCTCGATGCGGATCAGCTGGTTGTACTTGGCGATGCGATCGGTGCGGCTGGCAGAGCCGGTCTTGATCTGGCCGGCGTTGGTCGCCACGGCGATATCGGCGATGGTCGCATCCTCGGTCTCGCCCGAGCGGTGGGAGAGGATCGCGGTATAGCCGGCGGTGCGCGCCAACTCGATGGCGTCGAGGGTCTCGGAGAGCGTGCCGATCTGGTTGACCTTGATCAGGATCGAATTGGCCAGGCCGCGCTTGATCCCGTCGGCCAGCCGCTTGGGGTTGGTGACGAACAGATCGTCGCCGACCA
>PLEW01000215.1:0-154 GCA_003136555.1 Planctomycetota bacterium
AATCCGCGTTGACCGGGGAATCCATGCCGATCTCGCGCAAGGCGGGTGACGCCGTCTTTTCTGGTTCAATCATCCGGCGCGGAGAAATTGGTGCCCTGGTCTATGCCACTGGCGGCAATACGTATTTCGGGAAGACGGCGCAGCTGGTGCAGGA
>PLEW01000215.1:291-11834 GCA_003136555.1 Planctomycetota bacterium
TGCGCCGACAAGACCGGCACGTTGACCCAGAACAAGCTTACTTTAGGCGATCCGTTCAGAGTCAATGATAGTCCGGCCGAACAAATCATCTTATCCGCCGCGCTGGCGTCGCGCGCAGAAGACAACGACACCATTGATCAGGCCGTCCTGGGTGGCCTGAAAGACAAGGACGCGCTAAAGGATTATCAGGTGATCCATTTCCTGCCATTTGATCCGGTGCATAAGCGCACCGAGGCGACCGTAAAGGACAAGGAGGGGAAAACGTTCAAGGTGACGAAGGGCGCACCGCAGGTGGTGCTGGCCTTGTCTGCCGATGACGGCGATCATAGAGCGGCTGCGGACAGGGCGGTTAATGATTTTGCCACACGTGGCTTTCGTTCACTGGGCGTGGCGCGAGCCGAAGACAACGGACCATGGAGATTTATCGGGGTCTTGCCCCTGTTCGATCCGCCGCGGGAGGATGCGAAAGAGACCATAGCGACCGCATTGACCATGGGCGTGAAGGTGAAAATGGTGACAGGTGACCAAATCGCGATTGCGAGAGAGATGGCGAAGACGTTGGGAATGGGCGCGAATATTCTTGACGCCAAAACACTTGGCGACTCGAAAAAGAAGGAATCAGCCGAGGTGATCGATTCAATTGAAAAGGCTGATGGCTTCGCTGAAGTATTTCCAGAACACAAGTTTCACATCGTCGATGTCCTGCAAAAGCATAACCACATCGTCGGAATGACCGGTGATGGCGTAAATGACGCGCCAGCCTTGAAGAAGGCGGACTGCGGCATCGCCGTTTCAAGCGCGACCGACGCGGCGCGCGCTGCTGCGGCCATCGTTCTGCTCACGCCCGGCCTGTCGGTGATCATTGATGCAATCAAGGAAAGCCGGCGAATATTCCAGCGGATGAACAGTTACGCGATGTATCGCATTGCTGAGACGCTGCGTGTTCTCCTGTTCATGACGCTTGCAATTCTTGTCTTCAATTTCTACCCGTTGACAGCGGTGATGATTGTGATGTTGGCATTGCTCAATGACGGTGCGATACTGTCCATCGCCTATGACCATGTGCATTTCAGGTATAAGCCCGAGTCGTGGAATATGCGCATGGTGTTGGGCGTTTCTACTGCGCTCGGCATCATAGGGGTGGTCGCTGCATTCGGTCTGTTCTATCTCGGCGAACGCGTTTTCCATCTCGACCGAGCGCATATCCAGACGCTGATGTATCTGAAGCTGTCCGTGGCGGGACATTTGACCATATTCCTCACGCGAACCCGCGGCGCATTCTGGTCAATTCGTCCCGCAAAAGTTTTGCTGATCGCGGTATTCGGGACTCAGACCGTGGCGACGTTAATCGCGGTTTATGGACTGTTCATGACACCACTGGGATGGGGTTGGGCTGGATTCGTATGGGGGTATGCATTGCTGTGGTTCCTGGTCAACGACCGAATTAAACTGCTCGCCTATCGCATCCTCGACCCGGTGAAGAATTCTGTGGTAAAGCCTGAGATAAGATCGGCCACTCCGACCGAGGACAAGGTAGATGCGAAAAGTCCGGCACGGCCTGAAGGCCAAAGCCGGCCGGAATCCAATGCCGATGAGGTGAGGAATCACGATGGAGAATCGGCAGCCAAGACCTTGGTCGACCCAGGTGAAGAAGCAAAGCCAGCAGCTAGGGAAAGGGCTGAGCCGATGTCTGGGGCAGAGGACGACCATCGCTCGGGAGAGAAGGCTAAGCCGCAACCTGATGTCAACCACGAGCCCAAAACCGCAAAGGGAGGGGAGCGCAAGCCCGACGCCCAGTCTGTCGCCAAGCCTAGTGGCAAGGGGGAACTCAAGATCCAGGCCGGAGCTGGGATTGACTCTCAGCCGGCAACTGGCCAAAAAGCCGAGGCCAAGGCGGAAACCGCATTGAGGCCGCAGATCGCGGCATTGGCTTATGAGCTATATGAACGTGATGGCCATCGGGATGGTCAATCAGCGCAGAATTGGAACGCAGCCGAGCGGGAAATGCACGCTACTCAAGCCAAGGCTGAATCCAAAGTCAAGCCCGAGCAGGGGGTCGAAGCCGAATCTCCTCAGGAACGCGAGGTCGCTTCGAATCCCATCGGCGATTCAGGACCATCGGCCGAGGAGGATACCGCGCCGGCAGAAAACGGGGGGCCACGGCGAGAAAACTTGTCAACCATGCAGCCGGCGGAGGCAGCTGCGCCTAAATCGGAGATCTCGGTCGATCCGGTTCTTGATGGAAAAGCTCGGGTCAAAAGGGAAGCCACGGCCAAATCTGCGATGGCTGGCAAATCTGAGCCGGAACATCATTCTAAGACGGGTGCCAATCCGGATGACTGCTCCGAGTCGAAGACCGATTCCAGCGTCGAGGGAATGCCAAATGCGGGCGGAAATCCAGCGCCTGATGTATCCCCGAATCTTACGAGGAAGGTTCATAAGATCTACGAGCAATTGGGTCGAGATGATGTTCGCGCCGTGGAGGAATCGGATCAGAAGAAGAAAAAGATGCCAGGAGTGGAAAAGTGACTAGCAGGTCTGCGTAAACCACATGACTGACCAGGGACAAAATGAAGCTTAAAATCAACGATTACCGCGTGCGTCCCGGATCTGGGATTAATCTCGAGGATTATCCAACGGAGGTAATGCCGTTCTACAAGTCGAAGAAGCATTACAAAAAGCTCCTGGAAGAGGATGTCGAGGAATTGAGCGCATTGCAGCAGCTCCACTATGCCTCTCACCGCTATGCGCTGCTGCTGATATTTCAGGGGATGGACGCAGGCGGGAAAGATGGCGCCATTCGGCACGTCATGTCCGGGGTCAATCCGCAGGGATGCGAAGTATTCAGCTTCAAGCAACCGACCGCCAACGAATTGGACCACGACTTCCTCTGGCGCACGAGCCGTCAGTTGCCGGAACGCGGGCGGATCGGCATATTCAACCGTTCGTATTACGAGGAAGTGCTCGTCGTCCGCGTTCACCCGGAAATCCTTCGCAGCCAGGGGCTCCCGGAGGAATTGCGTGACGAAAGGCGAATCTGGAATGAGCGGTATCAGTCCATCACGGATTTGGAGCGCCATCTGCATCGCAATGGCACGAAGATCATAAAATTCTTCCTTCATCTATCTAAGAACGAGCAGAGGAAGCGGTTTCTCGAACGCATTGATGAACCGGACAAGAATTGGAAATTCAGCCGCGCCGACATCAACGAGCGGAAATACTGGAAGCACTATATGCATGCTTACGAAAATTGTCTGGCTGCAACCAGCACTAATCACGCTCCATGGTTCGTCATTCCCGCTGATGACAAGGAGGCTGCCCGCTTGATTGTGTCCCGCATTGTCATCGAATCGTTCGGTGAATTGAATATGGAATATCCCAAGGTCACCGCCAAACGGCGGAGAGAATTGAAAGCTATCCGCAGGACTCTGGTGAGATGAAAATGCAGAGCGATGCTGCGGTCCGTGACGAAGGAGATGCGCATTGACCATCCGGTGCCGTTTTCGGCACGAGATCCGGCAGCGAGCGGTTGGAGATGCCCGGAAACGGAATGGTGAACGAACGGGCTCCGATCGCGGTGGGGGCGCCTGGCGGGCTGCGCCATTGAGAGCCAATGCGGGGCGGGCGATCTCGAGATGTTATTCCCGGAAGAGCGCTATGCATTCGGTGCCCATTGGCCGACCTCCGCGCCTGCGCGCGATGCAATGCCTGACCTCCAGGGTGATCACATGCAGGAATTGCGCCATCATCGCAGTCTCACCCCGCAGGAGGGTCAGTCGCTCATCGCCGCATGGCATTGCCGAAAATCAGGGCAATCCCGCTCGTCCTTCTGCCGAGAGCACGGGGTCGGTTCATGGGTGCTCCGACAAGGGGGGTGCGCCCTGGCTATTGTATCGATTCGCTACCCATGAGGATGTCCCGGGGCAAGCGGTCGATGGTAGCCGGGAACGAAGGCGGGTTGGTCATCTGGCTTCCAGATGTATTCACCTGCTGGTGACGGCGCTGAACCGATGACTCCTGCCGCTGGTTGCCTGTCGACCTCCGTTACCAGCGAGGGCAAAGACCGCGATGGCAGCCTGCCAGAGTCCTTCACCTTTCTGGGCTCCACTCACTACGGGCGTATGGATTCAGGTGGGCGATGGACGATGAGGCGAAAACCGGCCTCCAGGCGTCTGACGCGCGCTGCCCGACGCCGCGGGAATTGCTGATGCGGCCCAGGGAGACGCCGCGTAAGCGGGTCGATGAACTGGGAATCCTGGTCATTCACGGCAGGGTGGTTCGACGATGGAGTGGTTGCAATTTCGACCAATGAATGACCGCGGAATTCGTCCTCAGAGCGAGAATGGAGAAAGCGCAGTGGCTTCTGCTGGCTTCCCGGATCGCACTGGCCGCTGCCAGCTTCCGTTCATCGCCGATGCGAGCACCAAGCGCGGACGATCAGAGGTGACGACGGTGACCGACCCGTCATTCCGGGCCCGGTAGGGTTGTACCCCATAGCCAGGAGATGCGCAGCGTGAACATGGCCGCCACGAACCCGCATCAGCGGCAAGACCATGTCATGACGATGATGTCCAGCCCCCCATGCAAGGAAATCCCAATGAGGACCAATAGCTCATTCGCCCTGCTGATCTTCATGGTGATTCTCGCCGTCGGAGCAGGCCTGACCTATGCCGGCTATGTCCACTGGGGAGCCCTGCCATCAGCTGCGATCGGGGTGGCGGCATTCATCCTGGCCATCATCGTCTCCAACTCCATTCAGGTGGCTGATCAATGGGATAGGGCCATCATTTTGCGACTCGGCGACTTCCATTCCCTGAAGGGTCCGGGGCTCTTCTTCATCATTCCGATCGTCGATGCGATCCCCTATTGGATCGATATCCGTGTGATAACGACGGGCTTCAAGGCGGAGAAGACGCTCACCAAGGATACCGTTCCGGTCGATGTCGATGCCGTGCTGTTCTGGAAAGTGATCGATCCCAAGCGGGCGGCCCTTGATGTAGCAGATTACCAGAGCGCCATCAGCTGGGCATCGCAGACGGCGCTCAGGGATGTGATCGGCAAGACGATGCTCTCGGACATGCTGGAAGGGCGGGACAAGATAAGCAGCATGCTGCAAAAGGTCATCGACGAACGCACTGAGCCTTGGGGTATCAATGTGATTTCGGTCGAGGTGAAAGATGTGCTCATCCCATCCGCCTTGGAAGATGCGATGTCCATGCAGGCACAGGCCGAGAGAGAGCGGCAGGCACGCGTCATCTTGGGCGATTCCGAGCGGCAGGTGGCAGAGAAATTCGCTGAAGCTGCCAAGAGCTATCAGAACAATCCAGTGGCCTTCCATCTTCGCGCCATGAACATGCTCTACGAAGGATTGAAGGAGAATGCCACCATCGTCATCGTGCCAAGCACGGCCGTGGAGAGCATGCAACTCGGTGGTCTGGCGGGTCTGACGGCATTGACCATGGGCTTGGGGCAGGAGCAGGCAAAGGCCAAGGCGACCAGTCCAAGTTCCAGGCTGCCTAAAGCGCTCATCAACGAGTCGAATGGCCACGCCGTGGATACGGCCTCGGGAGCATGAGGGGGTAAGCGTCGATCGCATCTGACATGCCGGGTCCGATTGACGTTTTCGGCTCAGGAGCATCTACGGGAAAGCCTTGATCGGGGAGGAATGCAAGCATCCGCTGGAGCGACTCAGGCAGCAGGGCTGCGTCTGCGACCGCTACGCGGACCCACCTGCCCGGCGGCCATGGCCAACGTCGTCTCCTGGTGCGGCAGGTTCATCGTGCGTACGGCGAGCCGGCTGGTGCACCATTGCACGTATCGCCACGACCACGCCAGGCCAGGTGTCGCCCAACCGGAGCGCCCCTATGCCGCTGCCCTGTGGCTGCGCTACTGCGTGGATGCGGGCAGGTGCGGGACCTGCGATCGCAATGTGCCGGGGGCTCACCTAGCGCGGATGGTAGAACAGATAGTCCGCCGTGTACGGGACCAGCCGCTGTTCGCCATCGACGGTGCCTGGGGTGGATGGGGCATGGCCACCCGCGGTGCGTAGGCGCTGGACAAACGTGATGCCGGCGAGCGTGCCCGCTCCACTGGCCTTGGTGACGTTGATGAGCAGCCAGGGGATGGCGGCGGGATCGACGACTTCTGCCGCCATCTTGGCGCCGACGATGGCGCTGCCATCGTCACATTGCCAGGTCGGCCCCTCGGAGTGGAAGCCGACCACGCCATCGTCGATCAAGAGCAGGGCGCGCGGCGCCGGACCAGTCCACGCGGCCTTGGCGGCGTTCCAGGTATAGATCTGCACGCCCTGGCCATGAGCCTGGAACGCCAGATCCTGACCGTCGGGTACGCGCAGGTTCTGCGGTATGTCCGAAGCGGCCGGACGCACCGAGCAGCCTGTCGCAAGCTGGACTGCCACGGGCAGGACCGCCAGCAGCAGGAGCGTCGGTAGGGTGGCCAGGGGTTGCAGGAATCTGAACATGGGCACGTCCCGTCCTGTCATCGCGCAACACCAGAGGTCGGCTGGGCCGCATCCGACGAATCTCCAAGCTGCGGGCCTTGCGGAGCACCGCCACGCGGTCGAGCGGTTCTTGCCCAGCCTACTTGTGCTTCTTGGCCTTGGCCTTGGCCTTGGCCGGAGCCTTGGCCTTCGGCTTGCTTTTCGGCGCGGGTGGCGCGGGCTTGGCGGCGACCTTCTTGGGTGCAGAGACCTTCAGGAACTTGCGCACCTGATGAAGCCCGGCATCAGTCCTGATGAGCTGCTGATCGATCACGCCGATGCACTTCTCGATCTCAACCCGCTTCGTATCCTGGTAGCGGACGAGGGTCGCCAGTTCTGAGACTCGCTTCTCGAGGGTGGCGAGAAGTTCACGATCTGAAGTAGTCGTCATGTTGGCATCGTTCCTTGTGGGTTGGTGCATGCACTGGTCGGACCGGATCATCATAGGCTCGTCAAGCGCGTCCAGCGGCAGGTTTGCGGTCCTCGCCACTCCAGAACCGGCGATGCCGCTGGTGATCGGTCGTTCAAAGAGCGCTACCAATAGAAGCCGATCGCCGCCTGGGACGGTGATGGCGAGCGCCAGTGCCGCGATTTCCCGCACGGCTGCGGGGCCCTACCGCCGGGTCGGTGCCCGCGGTCCGGTGTGCGAGCCCATGCGTGCAGGAGCGCAGATCATGGGTGGGTGCGGCCATGAAACCGAGGTCCTCGGACTGCCAGGAGTGCGTACGGCCTTCCCATAGTGTATCCAGTGGCTACCCGGCGAACAGAGTGTAGCGAGAATAAACACATTCTGCGGGCGGTCGCTGGCAGGGCGTTGAGGTCAGCGCTCCGGCGGGCGCACCCAGATGTCACAGGCGGGGCCATCGAAGCGGCCAGGATCGGCAGGGGGGGCGGATGCCCCGGAAGCACGTCGTCTGGGTGGCTGACGCAGGAGGTCCGGACGGTCAACCCTCAGCGGTGGATGGAGATCGGCGGTGCGACGACGGCGTGGAGCTGATCGGCGGCGGGATGATCAATATGGCTCTGCTGGCCATTCCCCCAGCGGATGTCGATGGCATCGACCTGGGAATCACCTCCCAGGCCGAAATGGACCATTGCCGGCTGCTGGCTTTTGAAGGAATCGCCAGTGATGACGCACGAGACCCGCCGCTCGGCGCCCCGCCGTAAGGTCACCACCGATCCGGGCACCGGGGCTCCCTGCTCGGATTCCCTCAGGCTGATGCCGATCCAATGGTTGTCGCCTGGCCAGAGATTGCGATAGAGATGCAGCAGGACCTGATGATTGCGGAGATCACGTTCCTCGACCAGCAGGTCGACCTTGCCATCGCCATCGAAGTCGGCAGCCACCACCGCGCGCCCATCGTACTCGCACCCGACGCCCATCAGATGCGCGACATTGATGAAAGCGCGTCCGCCATCGTCGGCAGGCTCGTTGAGGTACAGCACCTTATGCTCGTAGCCATTCCAGGAGACCTTGGTGAAGTCGGGCAGATCGCGGTTGAAGAACATGTTCAGGCCCGGATCCGGGCGCGAGCTGCCGGTATAGATGTCGTGTCGCCAGAATGTGGTGCAGTAATCCTGGCTCGATTCGGCACTGACGAAACCGTTGGCGATGAAGAGATCAGGCCAGCCATCGTTGTCGAAATCGGGTGACACGCATCCCCATGACCACCCGGTCCGGGCGGTCTGATCGCTCCACGGTGCAAGCCGGAATGGCTTACCGGGGCCCTGCCCGAGGTACATGCGATTGCCATAGCCCATCGCCGGCCGTTCACGCTGGTATGCCGGGAAGGCCGGCAGGCCGACATGCATCGCTTCCAGGCGCCGTGCGGTCGTCGAGCTCATGCCGACGAGATAGAGGTCGAGATGGCCATCGCGGTCGAAGTCGGCGATGGTATGGGCCATTCCGAAGGTGTGCGGCTCGTCGATCAGGGTGGTGGTGGCATCGCGGAAATGTCCGTGGCCGTCACCGAGGAAGAGGTCATTGCCGGCGAAGTCGCTCGAGAGCAGCAGATCCATTGTCCCA
Source organism: Planctomycetota bacterium (assembly GCA_003136555.1). Lineage (GTDB taxonomy): Bacteria > Planctomycetota > UBA11346 > UBA11346 > UBA11346 > BOG-1363. The sequence continues at coordinate 8,817 of PLEW01000215.1, forward strand.
TCGCCGTCGAGGTCGAGGAATGATGCGGCGAATACCCGGCGCCGCTGCTTGATCTCAAGCCCTGACCCTGGAGTTGCGTCGGTGAACTGCCCATGGCCGTCGTTGCGCAGGAGGAAGAAGGTGTCGCCATCATTGGCGTCGTAATACGGGGTTGGCATCTGCCCGTTCTCATAGGGGCCGAGGTATTGTGCGAGCAGGGCGTCCAGCTGGCCATCGCCCCGGATGTCGCCGGCGGTGATCACCTGGGGATGCAGGATGGGTGGTAGGGAGGCCGCGATCTGCGGAGGGCCGAAATGCCCGTCCGCGGTGCCGGGCAGCAGCACCAGCTTGTGCTCCGATACCCCCAGGAGGTCAGGCAGGCCATCACCGTTGAAATCGGCGATGACTCCGCTCTCCAGCGCCAGTGGCTGGGGGCACAGCGGTTCGCTGCTGAAGCGCATGCCGCCTTGATTGCGCAGGATGAGTCCCTGCGACCCGAGGATGATGTCGGGCAGCCCATGGCCTCGCAGGTCGTAGACGAGCAGGGACTCGATGTTCAACGGATAGGGTCCGAAGACGTGATGGCTCGCCATCTCACCGGTGGCCTCGACCTCGCTGAAGGCCGGCTCGCCAGTGCGTTGCATGACATCCAGCCCGCTGACCGACACCGACTCGGGCGTCGGTGGAGAGGTCGCATCCACTGGTTCACGCCAGACCACATCGAGGCTACCGCGCACGGTCAACCGACGGCGTTCGCGATGATTGACCACCTGGAGGAGCATGTGGATGGTCGAGGTCGCTGGCTTGCCAGGCGGGTGTTCGAAACGGGGCTGGTGCCATTCGCTCTGCTCGACGAGGTAGCCCGCCAGCTTCCATGCCGTCAACTGCCGGGACCAGGCGGCCTGATCGAGAGGGGCATCGGCTGCCTGTGGCGCCCAGTGGGTGATGGCNNAACATGGTGGGTGGTCGTCCCCGCCGAGCCGATGCGGATCGTGGGGATGCCGAGATGCTCGATGAAGGCATAGCCATAGGCCGCCGTGCGTGCGGCATCCCACTGCTGGACAAACCAGTGCTCATGGCGCTGGGCATCGACTTCCAGGGCGTAGACTTCGCGATCGAGCGTCTGTCTCCGTTTGAGCTCGGCATCTGCCCGCTCTTCCGTGGTCGGCGGCGGCGAGATCAGCGGTCCAGTGTTCAGTATTCGTCTGACCACTGACCCGAGACCGATCACGAGCAGGGCGCCCAGGCAGATCAACATGACAAAGGATTTCACGTCTACGGGCTCCTGGATGATCCTCGATCGACTGTGCGCGGTGGTCTCCGCTCTGTCAAATGAGCAGTACCGTCACCGGTCCCCTCCCTCCGCCGGTGCGGCAGCACCAGGCACCAGGATCATCACCGGAGCTGATCCGGAACGCTGACCAGCTCATGGCTGCAGCACGAGTTTGCGCGCCAAGGCAGCGGGATCGGCGGTGGTCAGCAGGCAGGTGGACCCACTCCAGACCTCCGCCGAGGCAGGCGCGGTTGCGGCCGTCAGCAGCGCGGGGAGTGCAGGATTGCCTGCCAGGAGGCGCCGCGCTCCGTCAGTGAGCAGGATGCCCACCAGGTCCGGCGTCGCATGATGGGTGATCCGTACCAGGGCATCTGCGTCATGGCCCGCGCCGCTGATGAGGACACGCGTCAAGGGATGCTCCGAGAGCGTCGTCGCGGCGAGGCACAATGGCATGCCGAGGGGGTCCTTCAGCGCACGTCGGCGCAACGCCGTGCTGACGGTGGCGAGCCGCTCGCGGTAGGCGCGATCCTGGAGCAGTTCGGCCACCCGCACGCCAGCAGACAGCGCGACCGACGAGGGTGCAGGTTCGGCAAAGTCACCAGAAGTCCGGGTACGCACCAGGATGCGCTCATCGTGCCCATCGGTATCGTACCAGCCACCTTGCGGATCGGCGAAGTCGCGATCGAGGCGTCGCAGCAGCTCGCATGCCCACGCCAGCCAGGAGGCATCGCCCGTGGCGTCGCTGAGATCGATCAGGCCCTGGGCGAGGAAGGCATAATCGGCGGCGCATCCCGGGGTTGGATCACGTCGTCCATGCCGCCAGCTGCGGTACAGGGTTCCGCTAGATGCATCGTAGAGGTGGTTGCGGATGGCGAGCGCCGCTGCGCTGGCGGCCTCGGCATAGCGCGGTTCATCGAGCAGTGCGGCAGTGCGGGCGAGACCGGAGATCATCAGGCCATTCCAGGCCGTGATGACTGTATCGTCCTGCTGCGGTCGCGGACGCTGCCGACGCGTTGCTGCCAGCTTGGCGATCGACGAGGCGACCAGGGCATCGACCTGCACTGTCTCCAGCCCCATGTCTTTGGCGATGTCGGCATCCGCCTCGGCGATCACCAGGATCGCGCCTTCGTGGGCCTGCTCCATCTGCGCACCCAACGCATGGCATGGCACGAGGGCGAAGCGCCTGCGGAAGGCAGCCGCCTCCTGCGTGGTCAGTGCATTGGCGATCTGAGCATCGTCCCACAGATAGAAGGCGCCATCGTCATGCTCGGCGCTACCCGCAATCAGCTGGCTGTCGGCATCCTCGCCGGCGACGAAGGCGCCAGACGGCTCGCTGAGATCGCGTATCACATAGGAGCAGAGGTCGCGGGCGAGCGCGGCGAACTCCTGATCACCGGTCAGCCGGAACACCTCTGCGCTCAGCGCTGCCAGCTGTCCCTGGTCATAGAGCATCTTCTCGAAATGCGGCACNNTAGAGCATCTTCTCGAAATGGGGGATGCTCCAGGCATTGTCAGTGCAGTACCGGTGGAAACCGCCGCCGATGTGGTCGTGGATGCCACCGTGATCCATGCTCCTGAGGGTGGTGACCACCATATCCAGGGCAGGATGCCCGGTTGCGGTGGGGAGCTGGAGGCGGTGGGCGCGCAGCAATGCCGCAAGCGCCGCTGGACGGGGGAATTTGGGAGCGTCCCCGAATCCCCCATGGACGGCATCGAAGTCGGCGCGGAAGGCGTCGACCAGGGTCGCCGCCGGAGTCGTGCCGGCG
>PLEW01000210.1 GCA_003136555.1 Planctomycetota bacterium
TATGGACCCGCCTGAGCAGTTACCCTTCCTCTATGATCTGACGGTACGCACCGGTGGAGTGATGCCCGGCCGGAACGACGCCGGCATCACCATCAACAGCCGCAATGTGGTGGCGGACCAGATCTGGCTGTGGCGGGCGGATCACGGTGCTGGCGCATCGTGGACCGGCAATCCGACTAAGAACGGCTTGGTCGTCAACGCTGAAGACGTGACCATCTACGGCCTGTTCAATGAGCACCACGGCGAATACCAGACGCTGTGGAACGGCAATGGCGGCCGGGTGTACTTCTACCAGTCGGAGATCCCCTATGACGTGCCCAGCCAGTCAGCCTGGAAGGCCGGCGCGGGGGACGGCTACGCCTCCTACAAGGTCGCCGACACGGTGACCACCCACGAGGCCTGGGGCCTGGGCGTCTACTGCTTCTTCCGCGACGCCGCAGTCAAGCTCACCAATGCCATCGAGGCTCCAGCGGCCCCGGGCGTACGATTCCACAACATGACCACCATCTGGCTCACTGGCCATACCGGCAGCGAGATCACCCATATCATCGATGGCAAAGGCGACCGGGTCTACGGCAACAAACCAGCCGGGGCCATGCGGCAGACGGTCCGGGAGTTCGGCTACGCCAATGCCGCATCGCATCCGTGAGGCGGTGAGCGCTTTCGCGGCTGGGACCACTCGACCGGGATACGTAGACGTCATTCGGCGATGAAGACGCCCCGGGAGTGGACTCAATCCTCCTATGCCGAGGCGGAAGACCACGCTTTCAGCGATTGATGATCCTCGATCCCGCTTCGATTGGATAGTTCTGCCGCTGGCCCGATTCGCCTACTATACATAGCGTCATAAGTAAATGCGCATTTTCTGCGAGAAAGAAGCGCATTCCATCGGCTCGCTCCACTCTTTCTGGTTGCCGCGAAGTGAATCATGCGAATTCAAATGTGACGCCGTGTATAGTTCGAGGGTGAAGGGGCGATCCGTGGCGACCGCGACGGAATCGCGGTCGCCATTCGCCGTCTGTACCAGGCTGATCGTGGCATCGGCGAAGGACAGGCGCTTTATGCCAATGGTCACATGCGGGATGGGCGTCCAGCGGATGCGCCGATGCAGCGCATCCGGCTCGATGCCGATGAGCGTCTCGATCAGCAGGCGGATCGGCCCGCTGATCGTCCAGCTGTAATCCTGGGTCGACCGGTTGCCCCGCTCCTCCTTGTCGGGGCAATAGTTCTCCCACAGCTTCCCCGTCGCGTCGAACACCGTGAGCATCGCCTGCAGATGGCGGATGGTCAGCTCGCGAGCGATATCCAGCCGTCCTGAGCGCTGGAAGCCCTTTATCACTGCGGTGTAGGTCGGCGCCCAGGTTGATCCCAGCCAGTAGTTGCCAGCGCTCTTGTACTGGGGCGAATCGGCAGACAGCGACGGCACGGGATGGACGCGCCAGAAGGTCGCCGTATCCTTCACCTGCCTGGCCAATGCCGCGATCCTGTCCGCCGGCACTATCCCTGCCCACAACGGCCAGAAGCCGGTGACCACCTTGTTGGGATTATGCCCGCCGCCGGCCAGCGAGGTCAGGTAGAAATGGTCCGGCTCGCTCCACAGCACGTCATTGCAGGCCTTGGCAGTCGCGGCGCAGTCCCGCTTCCACATCTCTGCGTCATCGGATTTGCCAATCGCCTCGGCGATTGTTGATAAGCAATCGGCTGCATGCGCCATCTGGGCGGTGAGGTCCGGATATCCATCTCCCAGCGAAGGGGAGTTGTCCAATCCATTGGCCAGGCCAGTGGTCCAGAACGTCCCATCCGGAAGACGGCGATTCACCTGCAGCCAGCGGTGGAAATCGACAAGCACCGGATAGACCTTCCGCAGCCGCTCGATATCCCCGGTCAGCCTGGCGAAGGATAGCTCAGTCACTGCCGGCATCGGCGGATTGGGGCTGAAATCCGGCTCATAGAGCAGGGGCATGCCGGTATGGACATCGGTCTCGCGGGAGATGTACCCGCCATCCTGCTGGAACGAGTAGAGCAGATCCACCGTCGCCGTGTAGGGCATCGCCCGCCATGCATAGCAGTAGCCCATGGCGGTGAAGCAGCTGTCCCACATGAACACCATGTTCATGAAGCCCTTGCGCGCAGTCCCGACATAGCCATTCGGCAAGCCGGTCTCCGGCATGGAAGCGCGGACCAGGTCGTGGACGAGCTCCCAGGATTTTCGGTACAGGCGCAGGAATCCGACGTATTGGTCGGGCAGCACCGGTTCGGGAGCCGCTGCCAGCAGATCCTCGACGCTCGGCCAGGTCAGCTGGCGGAATTCGCGCTGCGGGGCGTTGCGTCCATGCCCTTCGAACGCCGGCATCGTTGTGATCAGCCGTCCCGCCGGACCGGCAATGGACAAGGGCAGTATCCGCGCGATCCGGCTCGCGGGTTCAGCACGCGGCTCAGGGTCTCCAGCCTGCCGCAGGGGCGGAAAGTCCCCATGCACGAGCGGCACGAAGAGCTGATGGATACCATGGCTGGGGCCGGCCCCCTGGCCGATCTCCACGCCTTCACCGGCATCGGTCGCCACTGCCGGCCGAACGGCGGCGGTGACGTCACCGATCATGGTCATGATGATCTGCTGGTAGGCGATTCCGCCTTGGCGGAATTGCACTGGAGAATAGCGCAGTGAGCAGGCCGGTACAGGGTCGCTCGCCACGGCAATGCTCACGCTCAGAAGGTCGGGCAGCTCTGCAGCGATGCGCTCGAGGACAGCTGCCCGGTTCCGTGACGGGCAATCCGCATTGATGCTCTGCGGATGACGCGAGCGCGGTCCGACCTGGATGGTCAGCTGCATAGACCCAGCCTTCGCGGGCACGATGAGCACCGCCTGCACGCTCCGCTGCGGATCACGCCAATTCAGCTTCTCATCCATCACGCGCTGACCGCCGATCCAGCACTGGATCGGACGCGGGCAGTCCATCGACACGATGAGCGTACCCGCGCGGGTGCACTCGATCCTCATTCTGCGGAAGGTCGCATCCCCGCCGACAGGAAGGGCGAGCGCACCGTCTCCTGGCATGGCAACCTCATCCAGCTCAGCAGATGAGGCGCTCGCACCGGCGCTGCTCCAGCCGGAGATGGTGGCTCCGGTGCATTCCTCGGCAGGCCAATGGATTCCCGCAATGCCGTCGTGGACGGCACCCCAGCCGATGCACGGAAGCAGAAAGCCCAGCACGGGAAGCATCCTGTTCAACCGCATTGGTCCCATTCCTTTCCGCCCCGAGCGGGCAGCCGCGCCAATGTGGGCTCGGCGCGCAGGTTGTCGGCAAGTAATACCGCTGATCACGACAGTGGCGTTGGTCGAAGGCAATCGCGCCGGCTGCAGGCATCCGCAGCGGATGGATGCCTGGCTTGCCGCCCCCTGCGAGCAGCAGGCGGCGCATCCGGGTCGGCTCATTTCGCCGGACGGGCCGCCAGATAACCCCACGTCCAGGTAGTCTCATGCCAGACGTCGGTGGTGAACTCGTTCTGCATGACGAACAGGTAGGTATCGCAATACGATTCCGTCACTGGCCAGCCAAGGTACTTGGGCGACATGACGGTATCGAGCGATCCGAGTATCCAGTAGCTGCCGGTGGTGGGATAATTGACGTGATCCTCGATGCCATAGACCGTGATCCCTTCCGGCGCCGGCTGTCCGGTGGTCCGGGAATCGAGTTTCAGCGGATGGCGGATGGGGTTCGCGCCCAGTCCGGTGGTGAACACCAGATTCTCCGGGTTCGCACCGGAGGAGAACTGGCAGGCTCGGATGCCCGCTTCCAGGTACTTCACATTGCCGGTGAGATGATAGGCGCGCAATACCACATGACCGCAGAAGGGCGTGGAAAAGAAGCCCATGAACATCGGCTGATACTTGTTCTCGCACACGATGTCGAAGGCGTTGCCATCAGCATAGGCGATCGCCATCTTGGCCTGCCGTTCTAGGCCCTGGATGGCATGCCTGCGCAGCTCCGGATCGATCAGCTTGGGATCGGTGACCGCATAGGCGAAGGCAGCATCGCTCTGGGTGGCCTTGCCCCAGTCGAAGAGGTTGGGGTTGTCATGGGTCAGGACGGTGTTCTCCAGGAAGAGCTCATGCCAATGCCTGTCCCCCGTCAGGCGCAGCATCTCGATCGCGGCCAGATTGCGGGAATCGCGAATCTCCCATTTCAGATCTGCCGCAGATTTTTCCAGCTCCTTCGCTTGGCGGGAGAACTCCTTCTCGGCATAAGCCATCGCCTTGCCGGCGGAGTCGGCGTAGACCTTGGCCAGCTTCTCATCATAGCGCTGCAGCAGGCGAGCAGCACGAGCCGCCACTGCGGCATAATACCATGAGTTTCCTGCGTCCGGTGCGGCGACGTACACCGGCAGGATCTTGGTATGCCAGCTCACCGTGGCGCCAGCTGGATCTCCGTCGGTCTCGATGCCATAGCCGATGCCGCCATCGGACGTCTGCATGCGCCTGAAGCAGTCGATCTCGAACAGGGCCTCGTTGAAGAGATCGGGAACCTTGTAATCCTGCGGAATGTTCAGCTTCAGGTGGGCGGCATAGTCCGGAAACAGGTCCGCGATCTCCAATTGCGCTATGGTGGCACGCATATGGGTCACCCGGCGCGGATTCCAATCCCCGGCGTCATGGTAGCCACCCCAGGCATTGGTGACCTTCTCGGTGGTGGCGTTGTCCTTGAGGCCCTGCCAGATGTTGTCCTCCTTGCCCGCCCAGATGGAGGCGGCCCAGTTGGATTTGAGGATGGGCACGCCGTCGTCGGGATGGTGATCCCGGGGCCTGATATAGGTGGTATAGGGCGGTCCCAGCGCGATGCCGCTGCGCTGATGGTAGAATCCGCGCATCTGCACGTGGAAGGCGTGATCCCAGGTGTCGCCGCCCTTGTCGATGCTGAAGGGGTAGCCGCAGCCGATGCCGTCGACGTACAGGCGATAGCGGCCTGCCTTGCTGAAGCCGGAGAAATCCATGCGCAGCACATCGGTGCCATTGAAATTCATCTCCTTGAACATGAATTCCTTGTCGCCGGCGAGCTTCGCCACCTCAGCTATGCCGGAGAAGGCTTCCGCCCCTGTCGCATCGTCGAGGAGGGCGAACTTCAGCCTGGCGGGATAGCTGCAGACGCCATTCGCTCCGGGTGAGCTCGCTGTACCAAGCCAGATCGAGAGGTAGCCGCGCTTGAATGGATCGTCGACCCGGTAGCCGATCTGCGACGTGTGGACGGCGAGCGAATGGATGGTGCGGGAGGTATTGTGGTAGCTCGGAATCCCGCCCTGGAGGTTGAGCCTGCCGCACTCGAGGGCATAGGTCTTCCCCTCCACGAATGGGATCGGAAGCTTGAGGAAGATCGTATGGCGCGCAGGTGGACGGGCCCAGCTGTAGTCGATCGGCTTGGTCTTGCGATGCACCTCGAGCGGATGCACGCCAGCGCTGTAGTTGGCGTCATCGCTGCTGCGCAGGGTGTAATTCGCTGCCTGGTCCGCCCCATCGAGGGTGAGATCCTGGCCGGTATAGCTCTCAGGGATGATGATGTCACGCTTGGACCCGCTGCCGACCACCTCACCGACCGCCTTGCCGCCGCGATTGAGGATGATGACGTCGCGGTTGTCCTCCTGCTTGGTGGTCAAAACATCCCCTGGCTCCGGCGTATAGTGCACCACACGTCCGGGCACCACCTTGCCCGCTTCTATGATCACGGCGAAGACGTCAGGGGCGACCAGGCATTCGCCGGTCACATGCGGGAAGCCGTTGTCCTGAGCCGCGGGAGCCACCTCGCTTGCCGCAAGCCCGGCGATGCCCATGCCGCCGAAGCTCATAAACAGGAAAGCCAATCCACGCGCCAGCGCAACTGACGGCCAGGTGCAGGCAGGTGCTGGATGTGAACGCCAGAAGACGGCTTGAGCGTGAGGGAGTTTGGGCACGCGGATCTCCTTGGTCATCGACGAACGACATGTCGCCAACCATAACACATGGCACCCCGCTTCCTGACACGCGAACTCGCGTGCAAAGGCACGCGAGCCATGACGCCCCGATCTTCGTTGATCAGGGCAGGGATTGCCAGCTCCTCGCCGGTTCGCGCTTATCCGCCATCGCACGCATGACCCCCAGATCATCCTTGGCCAGGTCGGCCAGCCAGCACGCGTCAGCTCGCTGGACCAGCGATGCGTCGCAGCGTGTCCGCTCCATGGATCGCCCCCCTTCGGGTCATTATGGCGCGGTATTGCCCGATGCCGACCATCTCCACGCCGGGAACGAGACGCAGCCACCGCGACAGCCCAACCATTCATGCAGTCAGGATGGCGTCCCCCGGGTGTTAGAGGAGATGGTTGCAGCGTGTTGGTTCACCTGACGTGGTGCGTCCTGTCACCCGGAGCCCATCTTCCCCAGGTGTCCCGCCTCCGATGCACCATGCATGCTCCCCCCCTGGATCAGCATTGCCCGGAGATCGGCAGGGAAATAGTCGGCACCTCATGATGCACTCCCCAGAATGGATGCCCACCCCATGACCCTCGCCCAGGATGATATCGTCAGGGCTCTGATGACCGAGCGCATGAGGATCTCGACGTCAATCTACATCATCGTCAGGGACGCGCATGTCGCCGAGGACATCTTCCAGAATGTGACGGTGAAGGCGCTGTCGGGCAAGGCGGTGTTCGAACATCCCTCGCAGCTGTTCTCATGGGCGCAGATCACCGCTCGTCATGAGGCGCTCAACTGGCTGCGCGACCGCAAGAAGCGCTCAGCGACCTTCGATCCCTCGGTGCTGGAGCTGCTGACCGCGGATATCGCGAGCCGAAACTCCCACCTGCATATCGATCAGCTGGAGGCCCTGCGGGAGTGCATGGCGAAGCTCCCGGAAGGGTCGCAGAACCTGCTGGAGATGCGTTATTTCGAGGAGCGGCCATGCACCGAAGTATCCCAGGTCATGAAGCTGGGGCTGGATACGGTCTACCAGCGGCTCTCCCGCCTGCATAAGTCCTTGCGCCTGTGCATCGCACGGCAGCTCGGCGAGGCAGCCTCGCCTGCCGATGAGGAGGGCGCTTGACGCCCGACCAGTACGAGCTGGAGTTCGTCCGCTACCTCGACGGGGCATCGTCTCCCCAGGATGTCGAGCGCCTCAATGCCGTCCTGCTGCGCGATGCCGACGCCCGCGAATCGCTGAGGTCGATGGCGGGACAGGCCGTCGCGATGGGCGACCTCGCCCGCGATTGCCTGCTCACTGCACGCCGTCGACCTGCGCAGCTCCATGCGAGCATGAGCACGGCGAGTTGGCGGCGTTGGCTGGCCGCAGCCGCATTGGTGGCGCTCCTGACCGGCGGGCTGTTCGCCTGGATCAGGCCAGGACATGGCGACGAGCTGCAGGTGGCGCAGGTCGCCGGTTCGGTGTCACTGCTGACTGCTGCCGGGCACCGCTCCGACTCCCTGCTCCCGGGCACCGGATTCAGCAGCGGAACCATCATCGTCGATGGCGGCACCAGTTCGGTCCAGCTCATACGGCATGATGGATCCTCGGTCATGCTGCATGGCCCATCCGAGATGGAGTTCCCTCCGGATGCCCAACAGCCATGGTCGCTGCGCCACGGCTCCCTGACCGCGGTCATCAGACCCCAGCCGCATGACCATCCCCTGCGCATCAGGACGCCCACGGCCCAGGCTGATGTCCTGGGAACCATCCTGCGGGTGGATGCCCAGGCGGAGCAGACCATGCTGGTCGTCGATGAGGGCCACGTGCGCCTGCACCGTCTCGTCGATGCCGCCGTGGTCGAGGTGAAGCAGGGCGAGACGGCGACCGCGACCCTGGACACGGGAGTGGTCCTGACGTCCCATGCGTTCCCGCCTGCGCCCGCCTCCTGGCATGCGACCTTCGAGCATCAGCCGCCCCCCTCCTGGCACGGAACGTGGCTGCCCCCCGAGGCGGATCGTCCCGGCCGCCTCACAGCGCTCCTCGACCTCTCCTACCGCCACAGCGATGGGACTCCCGTGGTCGCCTACACCATCAGTGCGCAGGACGGGCAGGGCGGACTGGTCGAGGTGCGGCCAAACAGCCAGCTCACCTTGCGCCTACGCATGCATCAGGTGGAGGATCTGCTGATCCTGGTCAGCGTGCGCAATCCGGACGGCTCTTTTGCCGGCAACTTCCAGAACCTCGCGACGATGCATCCCCTGGCGCCCGATCAGCAAGGCTGGCGGACGCTGCATGTGCCCCTGGAGCGGCTGTCGACGACCTGGCCGAAGGAGGCGATCTTGCACTCCGGCGACCGCATCGGCCTGCTGTACATCGCCTGCTACTCTGCGGATGCCGGACTCGAGCTCGCCGAAGCGGCCATCGACTCGCCACCCTAGACCGAGCCACCACGGTCATCGGCCTCATGGTGACGAGCTCAGCCACCTCCTGCCACCGGTACCAGGTGCATGCGCATGCAGATCAGCCAGGAGATGGCGTCTCAGGCCAGGCTCGAGCTTGATGCCACCGGCATGGCAGGAGGCACCTGCGGACTGGACATCCTTGATCCCGAGCATGAGCACAGCGTGCAGCTGGGCCTGCGGTCTGACAGCCGCCTATGCTGGCGCGCCGTGACGGGGCAGTCATTGTGCGCTTGGGAGCCCCTCGGGATTCAGCTGCAGGGCATTCGCGCCACCCTCTGCCTGCGCTATGATTCCGGTCGCGTGCAGGCGTTCATCGACGATGAACCGCAGACTCTCTACCCACTCGGAGCGGGCTTCGGCCAATCCCCTCCCGATCATCCCAGCCTCGGCATCTTCGGAGCTGAGGAGCCTGGACGCGAATGGACGCGATTGGACGCTCACCGCCGAGCGCCTGCAGGTACACCTCGCCTCGCCGACCGGCTCTGCTCCTGGCACGAGGCGATTGGGCGACGTGTACTGAATCCCCACTCCGGAGCGCCGCCGGCAACCCACCGTGACTCGTGATCCCCAACCACTCCGTGGCTGAGGCGCAATGCCGGCATCGCGCTATTGCCAGCGTCCCGCCTTGCCCTGCAGCATGGTGGTCACGCCGCGTCCAGCCAGGATCGCCACGCGCCCCACGCCGACACCAGGTCGGCCAGCACGGCGTATCCGCTCGCCGCTGGATGCGCCCCATCGCCCGCGGCGAGCTGCTCCCGCCAGTGGGCCGATGAGCTCAGCGGCGAGAATGCATCCAGATACGGGATGCGATAGGCCGAGCTTACCCGGGAGAATGCCTCGGACAGCTCGCCAATGCGCTCACCGATCGCCGGCTGGTCCGCAAGCCATACCGGTGGCGGACCGACGACCAGGACCGGCCACTGGGATGACGCCGATTCGACGACCGCACGGAAGTTTTCGATCGAATCCCCGAGTTCAAGGCGGCGATGTCCATCGTCGATGATGACATCATTGACGCCGAAGGAGAACACCAGTCGGGCGTCCACTCCTGGCGGGAGGCGCAGCTCGGCCTCGCTGCGCCAGCGGGCACGCACATCAGCACTGGTGTTCCGACGGATGCCAAGGTTATAGTGCGTCACCGATGGCTGACCCGGGTGCACGCGGGCGCATACCCGACCGGTCCAACCGAGGACCTCCGGATCGCCGGTGCCGTTGACGAAGCTGTCGCCGATGAAGGCGATGCGCAAGTCCCTGCCCATGCGACGTGCCCCAGGGGATTTGAGCACCTCCGGCTTCGCTGTCCAGATGCCCCGGATGGAAACGTGCGGCGAGGCATGCGCGCGCATCAGCGCCAGCGCCATCCTGCCAATGTTGAAGCCGCTTCCGGCCCAGTCACCGCAACAAGTCGCCTGGCTGCTCCGGCATCCCAGGCTCGTCCAGCAGCTGGACTGCCGTCGCCGGACCAAGGGTCTTCCAGTCATGGACCGCCCAGACCAGCTGCTTCGCGGGCGTGATCTCGATCAACTGGCAGCCCTTGCCGCCCCCTCCGCGGGAGCACAGCACGGTATTGCCATTGGCAAGACGGACGCAGCTCTGCGAGTCCAGGAAGGGGATGCCGGGCGGCACCTCGTTGAGCCTGAATTCCCAGCGTGTGGCACCATGGCGGTCGACCTCGCGGATGAGCTTGTCGCGCTCATCAGTTATCAGCGTCGAGCCGTCTGGAAGCCGGATCGCCGCCCAGGGGGAGGGGATGGCGTAGGACCAGATCTCGGTGAAATCCCGGCCGTATTCCACCACCTTACCCTGGCTCAGCCAGGAAACCAGATATGTCCCGCTGGCGGTGATGCGCGCCCGACGGGTCTGGCCGTGGACGCTGCCGCGATCAGCGGGGGCTGGAGCCGGGAAGGCATGGTCGACGATCCGTTCTCCGGTGCGGATTTTGATGATCATCAGCCTCGGAGGCAGGCCATTCTGCATCACCAGGACCCGATCGAGCCCGTTGGGCTGCAGGGAATGGATCTCGCTTCCTGCCGGTGCGTCCATGTGCCAGACGACAGTCTTCTGCGGCGTTATCTCCTCGGCATAACTCATGCGCGAGAAGAGGATGTTGCCATTGCTCAGTAGCCAGATGTCATCGAATTCCCAACCCTTGCCGGTGGCATAGCTCCAGATGACTGCGCCCCGATCGATCAGCAGCATGGTGTTGTAGCCTTCGCCGATGTAGAGCATCGGATGGCGGGACAAGCCGCCGCCTGGCAGCGCCGCCGCCTGTATTCCCGCCGAGGAGGTCGCTTTCGGCGGGTCCGACGGCACTTCATTGGCGCCGAGCGCAGGGACGTCGGGTGCGGTGAACGCCTGCAGGCAGCCACGCGCGATGACGGAGGAGAATCCGGTCTGTCCCGCCCGGCCCGCGTCGCTGCAGCCGGTGATCGCCACGGCCATGACGGCAAGCAGCGCCAGCAGGCCGCCCAGGCTCGCCGGCAGGGGCGGCTGCCCGCGTTCCCTGGTGACGACCACGCCGAACCGCCAACTGGCGAGGCAATCACTTCGCATCGACTGCCACCTGGTCTCCTCCAGGCTCCTTGGCCGTGATCTCATCCACCCACTTCCGCCACGGCGCCAGCATCGCCGCCCGTCCGGCCTTGCCAGCCTCCGGGTGGTAGTCGCTGGTGATGATCGGCTGCAGCAGGGCGAAGGCGCTGGAGCGGAGCCGGACATCCGGGTCGTCCAGCAGTTCGACCAGGGCGCTGATGTTGTAGCCGCCCAACATGGTGCCCAGCAGCTGCGTGGCGTGCTCGCGCGACACCAGCGGGCACGCCTGGGTGCCGTGGGCGACCGCGGCCAAGAAGCTCGCCTTGACCTTGGCGGCGTCGTCCACGCCCGGAGGCACGCGGTGCGTCAGCAGGTCCAGCAGGAACGCGTCCTCGCCGGCCGGCGGCGCCTTCAGCAGCTCGATCACGGCGGCGGTCTGCTGCGCGTCCAGCGGC
>PLEW01000251.1 GCA_003136555.1 Planctomycetota bacterium
CTGGAGCGCGGGCCGTTCGAGGCCGATCTGGCGAACAAGCAGGCGACCGTGGCGCAGGCGCAGGCGCTGCTGCGCGAGATGCGCCGCGTGGCGCGGCTGACGCCGATCGTCGGCGACCTGACGCGCTCGAGCCTGGCGTATACCGGCACGTGGTTGTGGGCGAAGCTCACGTCACGCAACCGTTTGACGCGGCACGATGCACCGCTCTCGGTGCGCCGCGCCTACACGCCGGCCGAAGCCGAAGAGATGGCCCGCACCGCCGGCTGGAATGCGCCCGTCGCCGTCGCGCTGCCGTTCTTCCGGATGATGCTGCACGATGGACTCTGAGGTCGTCGTCATCGGCGGCGGACCGGCCGGTGCGATCTGCGCGCTCGGGTTGGCCCGGCGCGGCATCGCGGTCACGCTGGTGGAGCGCGCGCGCTTTCCGCGCACCAAAGTCTGCGGCGAATATATCAATGCCGGCGCGCTACGCTTGCTCGACGAAGTGGGCCTGGGCGAAGGCGTTCGCGAGCGAAGCGTTCCGCTCGGCGGGATTCGTCTGGTGCCGCCGGGCTTGGAGCCGCTCGAGTTGGATTTCTCAGCGCCGGCCCGCTCGCTGCCGCGCGCGGACCTCGATGCGTTCGTGCTGGATAGCGCGCGTGCCGCCGGCGCCGTGGTGGTGCAGGCGCGCGCTGAGGATTTGCTGTTCGATGCGGGCCGCGTCGTGGGCGCCGTTGTGCGCGATCCCGCTGGTGAACGCCGCGAAGTGCGGGCGCGCTACGTCGTCGGCGCCGACGGCAGCGGGTCGCTGGTTGCGCGCAAGCTCGGCCTGGTGCTGCAGGTCGATTGCGATGCCGACCGCCTGGTCGCCGATGCCCGCGCCGCGATCGCACGCATCCAGGGGGGAATGGCGGTCATCGCCCGGCAGCTGTGGAGCAGCGTCTGCCCCGAACGCGCCCTGCCGAGCGACGATCCGGCGGGGACCCGCGCCCTGATCACCACCGTGCTCGAGCATATCGGCCGCGACCATGGGACGGCGACGAGCCTGAGCAGCGATGCACAGGCGACCCTCGCCGGCATCAAGGCCTTCATCGTCGCCCACCGCATCGTCCAGCTGCCCGAGCCCGACCACCTCCAGGTCGTCACCATGCCGGAGTTCCAGCGCGGCAACACCGTCGCCGACCTCAGCGCCGCCCCGCCCCTGGATGCGGAGGCCACCAGCATCTATGCGATCAGCCCGCCCCCCCAGGGATGGGATGCCGAGCGGGTGGAGGGCTTCCTGGCGGAGTACAATCGCCGCATGCTGCAGATGCTCTCCATCCATGAGGCCTATCCTGGCCATCACCTCCAGCTCACCCGCGCCAACCGGCTGCCCTCCCTGGTGCGCAAGGTGCTGGGCTCAGGCGTCTACATGGAGGGCTGGGCGGTCTACTGCGAGCAGATGATGCTCGATCAGGGCTATGGCGAGGGCGACTGCGCCCTGCGCCTGGTCCATCTGAAATACGACCTGCGCTCCGCCGCCAATGCCATCCTCGATCACGACCTGCACTGCACGGCCATGGATGATGCGCAGGCGCTGCATCTGCTCATGGACGAGGCGTACCAGACGCGTGGCGAGGCACTGCTGAAGATCCGGCGGGCGCAGCAGGGGTCCTGCCAGCTCTCCACCTACTTCGTCGGGCAGCACGCCTTCGCCGACCTGCGCCGGGCGGTCCAGTGTCGCCAAGGCGAGCGCTTCGACCTGCTGCGCTTCCACGAGGCCCTCATCGCCCACGGCGCGGTGCCGATCCGCTATCTGCCGGAGCTGGTCCAGCAGGACCTCGGGGATGGCTGATGCACCATGCCGAACGGTACCGCCGGAGACGCCGCGCGCACAACCACGGCCGCAGCCGCGGCGGCGTCCGCGCGACGCTCGAGGCGCGCACTTGCTGACCAGCCGCGGACGGAGAGCCTGATGGCCATGCCTCCCAGGGACGCGTCTCTCCGCGATCCCGTGGCCCTGCGCCATCCGCCGGGGCTCTCCACCCTGTTCCTCACCGAGATGTGGGAGCGCTTCAGCTACTATGGCAACCGTTCGCTGCTGATACTGTATATGACCGACCACGTGCATGGCGGTCTCGGCCTGGATGTCCCGGTGGCGACGGCGATCTACGGCCTCTTCTCCGCCGCCGTCTACCTCACCGCCCTGCCCGGCGGCTGGCTCGCCGACCGCTTCCTGGGTGCCCAGCGCACGCTAGTCCTGGGCGGGGTGGTGATCCTGGCCGGCAATCTGCTCCTGGTGGTGCCTGAGACGGCCGCCTTCGCGATCGCGCTGGCGCTGATCGCCGTCGGCTCTGGCCTGCTCAAGCCGAATGCCAGCGCCATCGTCGGCCAGCTCTATCCTGAGGGCGGGTTCCGCCGCGATGCCGGCTTCACCCTCTTCTATGTCGGCATCAACGTCGGCGCCGTGCTCGGCCCGCTGATCTGCAGCTCGCTCGCCGAGCACACCTCGTGGCACTGGGGCTTCCTCCCTGCCGCCTGCGGCATGCTCGCCGGCCTGCTCCAGTTCCGCCTCACCGCCCATCGTCTGGGCGAGGCCGGGCGGCATCCCAACCCCCCGCCGCCAGCGGCACACGGGCCGGGAGCCGGGCGGCGCCGGGGGCGGCGCTGGCTCCTGGGCGGCGGCCTGGCGCTCGCCCTGCTTGGCACCCTCGCCTGGGTGACGCTGCACGGCACGCTAATCGCGCTGGCGCGCGTCAGCGCCTCCGCCATCAGCCTGCTCGCGGTGGTGGTCATCCTCGGTGTGCTTTGGGCTGGCCGCCTCGATGCCGATGAGCGGCGTCGCGTGCTGGTGATCGTGCTGCTGATGGCGTGCTCGGTGCTCTTCTGGGCCGGCTTCGAGCAGGCCGGCTCATCGCTGACCCTGTTCGCCAAGGACCATACCCAGACCCATCTCAGCAGCCTGGATGCCGACATCCCGGTGGGCTGGTTCCAGTCCATCAATCCGCTGGCCATCCTGGTCCTGGCGCCGCTCGGCTCGGCGCTGTGGATGCACCTGGGGCGACGCGGCCGCAATCCCGCACTGCTGCGCAAGGTCGCTGCCAGCCTGGCTCTTTTGGCCGGCGGCTACCTGGTCATGGCTGGTGCGGCGCTGCACTGCCGCACCAGCGGCCTCCTGGTCTCGCCAGGCTGGCTGGTAGCCACCTACCTGCTGTTCACCCTGGGCGAGATCTGCATCAGCCCGATCGGCCTGAGCGCGGTCGCCACCCTCGCGCCGCGGCGCTTCAGCAGCCAGATGATGGGCCTGTGGTTCCTCGCCGCCGCCCTCGGCAACCTGGTGGCCGGGCTGGTGGCCAGCGGGATGGGTGGCGACGCCCTGGAGCGCATGCCGACCACCTTCCTGGTCTTGGCGCTGGCATCTCTCCTCATCGCCGGTGTCCTGGCGGCCATCGCCCCCGCCATCGCCCGCTGCCTCGCCTCCCCTACCGTCCCTGCGGAAGCCCAACCACCATGAGACATGCCCCGCTGCCCGCGACCTTTTTCGCCAGCCACCGCGCCCGCCTGCAGGCCCTCCTGCCTGCCGGAGCCCTGGCTGTGGTCGGCAGCAATGACGTGCTGCCGCGCAATGCCGATGGCGTGCTGCCCCTGGTGCCGCAGGCCGACCTGTTCTATCTCACCGGCATCGAGCAGGAGGAGTCGGTGCTGGTGCTGGCCCCCACCGCCCTGGACGAGGCGATGCGCGCCGTGCTCTTCCTGCGCAAGCCCGATCCGGACACCACCGTCATCGAAGGTGACAAGCTCAGTGAAGAGCAGGCGACGGAGATCTCCGGCATTGCCACCATCCGCTGGCTCTCCGATCTGCCGATGCTGCTGCATAAGCTGATGTGCGAGATGGAGCTGGTCTACCTCAACAGCAATGAGCACCTGCGCGCCGAGATCGTGATCGAGACGCGCGAGGCGCGCTTCGTCCGCGAGCTGATGGCGCGCTATCCGCTGCACCGCTACTGCCGCCTGGCGCGCCTGATGCACAGCCTGCGGGTCATCAAGTCGCCGGAGGAGGTCGCACTCATGCGCCAAGCCCTCGCTATCACCCGCTCCGGCTTCCTGCGCGTGCTCAGCGAGCTCCACCCGGGGATGAACGAATGCGAGGTGGAAGCGCTGTACGCCTACGAGTTCACCCGCCAGCGCGGCTTCTTCGCCTACAATCCGATCATCGCCAGCGGGCTGAGCGCCTGCACCCTGCACTACAACCGCAACGACCAGCCGTGCCGAGACGGCGAACTGCTGCTGCTCGACGTGGCGGCCAGCTATGCCAACTACAATGCCGATCTCACCCGCACCATCCCGGTCTCTGGCCGCTTCAGCGCACGCCAACGGCAGGTCTACGACGCCGTCCTGCGCCTGCAGCGTGCGCTCATCGCAGCGGCGCGCCCGGGCCTCCTGTGGCGCGACTGGCAGCGCCTGGCGGAAGACCTCGCCTGCGAGGCGCTCGCCGGGCTCGGCCTGCTGCCTACCGGCCAGCTGGCACGCGACCGCTCCGGCCGCTCGCCCTGCAAACGCTATTTCATGCATGGGGTGGGCCACCCCATCGGCCTAGACGTCCATGATGTCGGCCATCTCACCCAGCCGTTCGCCAATGGCTGGGCCATCACCGTCGAGCCGGGCTTCTACATCCCCGAGGAAGGCCTGGGCATCCGCCTGGAGGACATCATCGTCATCGCCGATGACGCGCCCATCAACCTGATGGCGGAGGTCCCCATCGAGGCGGAGGCCATCGAGCAGGCGCTGGCGCGTCCCAGGCCCTGAGCGCTGCCGACCCGCGACCGGCAGGCGGTCCGTACGGGCATAAGTCCGCATGCCTGTCATGTCCTGAAAGAGCAGAACCTTGTCCGGAATGGTCAGGCATCCCGCGCGTATCCTGTGGCAGAAGGGTCACCCCCCCATGCCCGCCACGCTCCTTCCGCACCCACCACCCCTGGTCACACGCCTGCTGGGGCACCAGCTGCCGATGCGGGCCACGCAGGTGCGCAGAACCGCACATGTGCTGCTCGTCTTGGCCGGGTTGCTGGCGGCTGGCGCCTGCCTGGGCGCCAACGATGCTGCCACGACCACCGCGCCGGTGAAGGTCTTCATCCTCGCCGGGCAGTCGAATATGGAGGGCAAGGCCAAGCTCTCGCTGCTCGACGTCCAGGTCAACGCGCCTGAGACGCGGGACATCTTCGCCCATCTGCGCACCCAGGGCCATTACATCGTCTGCGACCATGTGTGGATCAACTTCCTCGATGGGCACGGCATGTTGACCGTCGGCTACGGCTCGCCGGGCGCTTTCGGACCCGAGCTCGAGTTCGGCATCGTCATGGGCGAGCGCTTCAGCCAGCCGGTGCTGCTGATCAAGACTGCCTGGGGTGGCAAGAGCCTGGGCCGCGACTTCCGCCCGCCGAGCGCCGGACTGCCCACACCGGAGCGGTTGCAGCAGGAGCTCACCGAGGCCAATGCACGCCTGCGCGCGCATCCCGACCCGCAGCACCCCGGACCCCTGACCCTCGAGGACATCCCCCGTCCTTATGGCCAGTCGTACCGGGACATGATCGCCGAGGTGCGCACGGTGCTGCGCGACCTGCCGGCGCGCTTCCCCGACTACCACGGCCAGGGCTATGACATCGCCGGCCTGGTGTGGTTCCAGGGCTGGAACGACCTGTTCACCCCCGATTTCGTGAGCAGCTATGCCGCCACCTTGACCCATCTGATCCACGACGTCCGCAGCGAGTTCGGCGTGCCCCGGATGCCGGTGGTCATCGGCCAGATGGGCCAGGATGGCCTGAAGGCGACCGGCACCCTGGTGCAGATCAAGGCCGCCCAGGCCGCGGTCGCCGAGCGGCCGGAGTTCGCCGGCACCGTCGCCCTGGTGCGCACCGATGTCTTCTGGGATGCCAAGGCCGCCGCCCTGGTCAATACCTGGGAGCAGCACAAGGCCGAATGGGACAAGGTTGGCTCCGATTATGGGTACCATTACCTGGGCAGCGCACTGACCTACGCCAATATCGGCATGGCCTTCGGCCAGGCGATGTCCGCGCTGATCCCGCGATGAGTCGCGCTGCCCGCCACGCGTGCGCCAGCGTACGGCATCCCCACTCACGGAGGTCCGCCATGCACCGGGATGACCATCGCCGCAGCCGGTGCGTCGCCGGAGCGCTCCTGGCCGCGTTCTGCCTGGTCGGGCTGCTGGCAGCAGCGGCGGATCCGGTCGCCGAGGCGCTGAGCGCCGTGCGCGACAACAAGCGCGACATGTACGACACCACCTCCAGCGTGCTGGGCACCCTGGACAGCCCCGCGACGCTCGCCGCCCTCCAGCTGTCCTGCCGGCCGATCCCGAGCTATCAGCCCGGGCATCCGCCGACGCTGGCCTTCGATGCCGCCACCACTCAGCGGCTGGTGGCCCTGGCCGCAGACTTCAGCGCGCATCTGACCAAGGACCGCAGCCGCGGACGGGCGGTGTTCCCGCTCACCACCACCGGAGCGCAGATTCGCGACCTCATCGGCTCCCCCGCCTCCGCCGTCATCCACCTCGTCCACGCGACCCCGGCCGAGCACCAGCTGGAGGTCGGCGATGTGATCGTCGGCGCCAACGGCCACCTGTTCAGCGACAGCGAGGATCCGCGACCGGAGCTCGGCAGCGCGCTGTCCGACAGCCAGGGACCGGAGCTGCACGGCGTGCTCACCCTGCAGGTGGTCCGCCACCAGCATCCCCTCAACGTGGCGATCGCGCTACCGACCCCGATGCGCTACAGTGCGACCTGGCCGGACGACTGCCCCAAGACGGTGGCGATCCGGCAGGCCTCGCTGGCCAACGTCCTGACCGAACAGGGCACGCAATTCGATTTCTGGACGCCGCTCTACCTCCTGGCCTCGGGCGATGACGCCGCCCTCGAACGCGCGCGGCGCTACGTCTACGACTACCTGCATGGCGAGAATGCCCGCGAGGCGGTGCCCTCCGGGAACTCCTGGATCATCAGCTACCATCTGCTCGCCATCTGCGAGTACTACCAGCTGACCCGCGATGCCGAGGTGCTGGCGGAGATCGCCTACTCGGTGCGCATCCTCGAGCGCCAGCAGTTCGCCTCAGGCGGCTGGTCGCATGGCGAGCCGGGCGGCTACGGCGAGATCAACAACGTCGGCATCATCGCGCTGATGGCGCTGGTCCAGGCGCGCGATTGCGGGGCGCCGGTGTCGCCCATCGTGCTCGCCAAGGCCATCCGCTACTTCGGCCAGTGGTGCGGCACCAACCTGCCCTATGGCATGGGCTCGCCGGGGGCCCGCTCCGGCACCGTGCTCATCGTGGTCGCGGGGATTTCGGCCCTATTGTCCTCGATGGGGCTGATCTTCCTGATGACCGTGCGCGACGACGACGATGACATGGCGATGCTGGTGCGCGAAACCCAGGCCCGCATCATGCTGAATGCCGCCTGCAGTTACATCCAGGAGGCAGCACGTCTCGGCTGGGAGCCGGTCGGCAACAGCACGAGCGAGCATGCCGAGGCCTCCGGCTGGATCGATGTCCGCGATGGCAGCATGGGACCGCGGAGCACCACGGTCACCATCACGGCGGGCCAGCGCGCAGCCAGCCAGCACCCCATCGATGGCGATGGCCAGGGGACGGGGAATGTCCCCATCGGGGTGCCGCTGCGCTTCCCGATGCATGCGATGAACCAGCCGCCCTGCGCGATCCAGCTGACCGCCTCCTACAACCCGGTCCAGCTCGGGGCTCCGGACAATGGGCAGGCCTTCCTGCGCTACCCCGACCCGCAACCGGTGACCACCAATGGCTGGGCCGCCGATCCCGCAAACCCGGCCGGGGCGGTGACGGCCGCCGGCTTCGCCTCCTGGGTGGCGGGGGATCCTACCCTGCGCTCGAACTCCTTCGGCATGTCCTGGTTCCGTCTTGTTCGCGAAGCGACCGGCGCGGTGTTCACCCTGACTTGCGGCTGCGGCGCGTCCCAGGGATACCGCACCTGGGCCGAGGTGGTAGCCGCTCAGGCCACGCCGCTGTTCAATAACGATCCCGCCTTCTTCGCCTCGCTGGTGTGCGATGAGCTGCGCCTGTGGTACCGGGTCGAATGGAGCCCCGCCACCACCGCCATCGACCTCAACTACCTGCATGAGTACCAGGAGGAGTTCTTCGCCGTGGCCACGCACACCTATTCCGGTGGCGGCGCGGCGAATCCGGCCAGCTACTCCGGCGCCATGATGGCGCCGAACATGGGCGCGGCACCATCCAGTGGATCCAGCGCCTGCGCCAGGAGCCCGCACTCTGGTGAACCGCCACACCTCTCTGCCGATCAGCGCCACCCCAGCCGTCCACCCTGTCCTCGTTCACGACCAGCCCCGATGGTGATTCCCATGCCCGTTGACTGCCCCTCCGCACCGCTCCCCCTCGACGTAGCCGCCCCCCCCCGGCACCGATCCCGCTGGCGCTGCAGCGTGAGCTGGCCGCCCAGTGGCTGGCCTGGCTGGATCAGCAGGTCGCCCTGCATCAGCTCGCCGAGCTGACCCGCAACGGCTATTGCAGCAAGATCCGCTACTGGCTCGACTTCCTGGCCGGAAGCGCGCGCACTGATCGGCCGACTCCGGCCACCGTCGAGGAGTACCTGCATGCGGTGGTCGCCTCCGATCATGAGCCCGCCACCGCCAACGCCTACCTCAATACGGTCAAATCCTTCTACCGCTGGTGCGAAGCGGAGGAGCGCTATCCCTCGATCGCGCGCTCGATCCGCGCCCTGCGCGAGGATCGCAGCCACCCTCTGCCTGCGCTGTCGCACCAGCAGGTCATCGCGCTGATCGGCCTGGTGAGCGAGGACACCCTGGTCCACCTGCGCGACCGGGCGATGATCGCGCTGAGCTATGCCACCGCCTTCCGCAGCATCAGCGTGGTGCGCGCCGATATCGAGGATCTCGATCTCGCCCAGTGCACCATCTCCCACCAGGCCAAGGGCCATCGCGGCAAGGATGCCACCGCCATCATGCCGCGCTCCGTCGCCGAGCTGCTCTGCCGCTACCTGGCCCGGCGGCGGACGGAAGTGGGCATCCCGGAACATCCGCGACCGGCACCGCTCTTCATCGCCCTGGACCGCCGCTGCAAAGGCCAGCGCCTGACCTCCAAGACCATCCGCCGTCAGGTGCTCCATTACATGGAACGCGCCGGACATGCCCAGCGGCACGAGGGGCGGCTGCTCAACCCGGGGGTGTTCTCCGCGCACAGCCTGCGCCGCTCGGCCTCGGCGACCACCGCCGAGGCGGTCGGGCGGGACATCGCCCAGGGGCTGCTCGGCCACGCGGCGCAGGCCGCCTCTACCCCGCTCGAGGCGCATCAGCTGTGGCAGCGCCAGCTGCAAGAGAATGCGCAGCGGCTGGATCCGCTGCCGTAAGGGCTGGGGAGGCTCTTCAGCGCCTGACTGCCGCATCGGCGTAGACGATGTAGCCGATGAACATCTCATCCCAGCTCTGCTCGCCGAAATGCACGCGTTTGGTGGGATCGGGATTGCTCTCGTTGGTAGCCGAGTTGTCGAACACCCCGGAACAGCGGATCTTGGTGCCGGCGGGAACTGCGCGCGGGGTGGCCAGCTGGTAGGAGCGCTGCCAGTTGAGGTCGTACTGCGGCACTGACAGCAGCACCTCGCTGTGGCCATCGGGGAAGTCGGCGGTGAAGCGCATCGCCGAGCCGCGGTAGTGCATATGCGGCGAGAGCGCGTAGATCACCTCATCTTTGATGAAGGTGCGGATGCCCTGGGTGGGGTAGGTGCGCACCTGCGGCGGGATGTCCAGGCGCAGCTGGAAGGCGCTGGTGACTTTGAGTTCGTGTTCTGGCGCCGTCTTGGCGAAATAGAGGCCGAGTCGCGGATGGTCGACACCCGCTTCGCCATTGGTGGTGTAGTGCATCTGGAAGGAGAGCGTGGCGTTCTTCGGCAGCAGCTTGCCGGTGCCTTTGGGGAACGGGCTCGGCTCCATGCCCGGGACGTAGCTGGCGAAGAAGGTGGTGAGCCCGCGCGGGCGCTTCTCCAGCCGCGCCTGCAGCTCGGGCGGCAGCGGCTGGCCCTTGAAGCGCTCGAGCAGCTTCTGTACGCGCGGGTCGGCGGCGATATCGTCGGGCAGTTCCTCGTCGCCGACCACGAAGGCGAAGGAGTGGTGCATGAGCTTGCGGTTGCTCGGCCGCAGGTCGACCGCGCGTATCCAGGTATCCTTGGTCAGCCCCACCGGCAGATCGACGTTGCGGTAGGGCAGCACGCCGGTGGCCGGGACCCTCTGCTCCGGCAGGGCGATGATGAGGTCAGGTTGGCCCAACGGCCATTCCGCCGGCAGCTTGGCGGGCTTGTCCGCCAACGGATCGCCTGGAGAGCCGGCCGCCCCGGACTCGACCCAGTGCACCAGCGTGCGGGTCTCGGCCGGCGAGAGCGAGCAGTCATTGGCGAATTGACCGATGGCGCGGTCGGCTCCCCACGGCGGCATGGCGCGGGTACGCACCACCTCGCGGATCATCGACGCCCAGCCCGCCACCTTCTTCTCGTTGGTCATCGACCACGGTCCGATGCCGCCCACCTGATGGCAGTCGCGGCAGTGGCCGGCGAGGATCGGCGCGACGTCGGTGGCGAAGTCGACATGATCGGCGGCGCGCGGCTTGGTGAAGGTGATCAAGCAGCCCTTGACCGGGCCGGCATCGGCGGGGACCGTCTGACCGGCCAGGGTGGCGGTCAGCGCCTCGTTGAGCCACTTATGGCTGGCGACCGCCTTCTGCGCCCCGTAGCCGATGCGGTCATCGATCGGGCCCCGCCAGCTGATGCTCCAGTCCTTGGGGCGGATGATGATCGCCTCGGCGGTACGGGTGACACCAAGACTCTCGGCGACCACCTGGCTCTCGTCGCAGAGGATCGGCTGGGTCAAGCCCAGTGAAGCCGCCTCCTCGGCGATGGCGGCGCGGCTATCCTGGGTCGAGGCATCGATCAGGAGCACACGCACGTTCTGGGCCGCGACTGCGAGGGCGAAGCGCTGCAGCTCCTCGGCGCTGGCGCGCACGATCGGGCAGCCGACCTGGTAGACCACCAGCACCACCGCCGCCGCCTTGGGCAGATCGGCCGAACGCTGCACCTGGCCTTGTTCGGCGGCCTGGCGNNATGGGAGAGGCGGTGCAGCACGCCCTGCTGGTCGAGCAGGGCGAAGTCTTCGACCTGGCGCGCGGCCGCCGGGGGCGGCGGATCGAGGGGCGCACGCTCGACCGCCAGCAGGTCGGTCATGGTGGCCATCAGCATCAGCAGGAGCCGCGGACGATGGCGCATGGGGCAGATCCTC
>PLEW01000130.1 GCA_003136555.1 Planctomycetota bacterium
TTCTCCCAAAGAGTGGAAATAAACATATCCTGTTTTATCCCTTGTCAAGATTCTGCGTGACCTCCGCCTCGCCCGACGCCGGCGGAGCATCGGCTGTCCCGACATCGGGCGGTGAACACCACCTCGGCGATGCGCCACAAGATGCCCAGATGCTGGCGATTACGACTGGGGCGTGCGCGCCATCGCCGGGCGCACACCGCTGCTGAGCTTGCCGGGATCGCGGCTGAGGTTCAGGACATGGATCAGCGCCTCGATGCTCGCGGGCTTGGCGACAAACTCGTCCATCCCGGCATCCAGGCAGCGTTGGCGGTCATTTTGCATGACGCTGGCGGTCAGGGCGACGATCGGGATATGATGCCCGGGCTCCTCCTGCGAGCGGATGAGCCGTGTAGCGGTGTAGCCGTCCATCTCCGGCATCGAACAGTCCATCAGCACCAGGTCGTACTGGTTGCAGGCGATGGCGGCGATCGCCTCGGCACCGGAACCGACCACATCGACCTGGCAATCGAGCTTGTGCAATTGCATGGAGATGACGCGCTGGTTGATCTTGTTGTCCTCGGCGACCAGGACGCGCCGGCGGCGTGCCGCCTTGGCCTCGGCGATGCTGTGCCGGGTCACCAGGGTGGTCGGGGTCTTCTTGTGCTCCAGATGCAGCACCGCCACCAGGCATTCATACAGCTGCGCCTGGCGGATGGGCTTGGTCAGGAAGCCGGTGATACCGGCTTCGCTCGCCATGCCGGCCATGCCGCGATGCGCGATGGCGGCAAGCAGGACGATGGGGCGGCCCTGCGCTCCCAGGTGCGCCTTGAGCACGCGCGCCATATCGATGCCCTCCATCCCCGGCAGGTGGCTGTCGATGATGATCAGATCGGGCAGTCCAGGCGGTGCGCGCAAGGCGGCGATCGCCGATTGCTCGTCATTGGCCTCCTCGCAGGTCATGCCCCAGGAGTGCAGCTGCTCGCGCAGGGCGCGCCGGCTGATCGCGCTGCCGTCGATGCACAGCGCGCGGCGCCCGGTGAGATCGATCGTCAGCGCCTCGACGACTTCCTCATGCGCGCGACGCAGCGGCACCACGCAGGTGAATTCGCTGCCCTGGCCCACCACGCTCTGCACCGTGATGGTACCGCCCATCAGCTCGACCAGGCGCTTGCTGATCGCCAGGCCCAGGCCGGTTCCGCCGTACTTCCGCGTCACCGAGCTGTCGGCCTGGGTGAACTGCTGGAACAGGCGGGCGGTGGTATCCATGCTCAGCCCGATGCCGGTATCGCGCACCGCCAGATGCAGGATCTCCATGGCGTTGTCGCCATGCACCACCTGCGCGGTGACCGAGACGTCCCCCTTATCGGTGAACTTGACGGCATTGCTCAGCAGATTGAGCAGGATCTGCCGCAGGCGGCTGGGGTCGCCCATGACCCGGCTGGGCATGTCGGCGCTGATCAGGGTGCAGAGATCCAGGTTCTTGGCCTGTGCCCGCTCGGCGATCATCGCCACCGTCTCCTCGATCATCACGCGGGGCGAGAAGGAAATGCTCTCGAGGTCGAGCTTGCCAGCCTCGATCTTGGAGTAGTCGAGGATGTCGTTGATGAGGGTCAGCAGCGATTCGCCGCAGGAACGCACCGTCGTCGCATATTCTCTCTGCTCCTGGTTGAGATCGGTATCCATCAGCAGATCGGTCATGCCGATGACACCGTTCATGGGGGTGCGGATCTCATGGCTCATGTTGGCGAGGAAGTCCGATTTCGCCTGGGTGGCGGCCTCGGCCGCCTCCTTGGCCCGGCGCAATTCGCTGGCGATGCGTTTCTGCATGGTCACGTCGCTGATGATCGACATCAGTCCGTCAATCCGTCCGCGGGTATCGCGGATGAGCGCAGTGGCGAAGCTGATGTCGATCACCGACCCGTCCTTGGCGCTCACCCGGCGTTCGCTGCCGGCGGCGGAGTTGCCCTTCAGCCAGAGCGCCAGCAGCTCTGCGAGCTGGGGACGCAGATCGTCCGCAGGCGGCGCATCCTGCGGCTGTGCGCCCAGCTCACCGATGGACCAGCCGAAGAGCCGCTGCGCGGCCGGATTCCAGGTGGTGATGGCCCCGCGCTCATCGCTGGCGAGGATGCCCAGGGGGCAGGCCTGGATCAGCGAGGTCAGGCGCGCATTGGCCGAGACCAGGTCGTTGGTCCGCTCCTGCACCTGATGCTCGAGGCGCAAGCGATGCGCCAGCGACTCCTGCAGCAGCTCCCATTTGCGGCTCAGCGATTGGATCAGCTGGATGACCTCGACATTGTCGAAGGGCTTCTTGAGGATCAGCACCCGGTCGGAGGCCCCCAGCCGGCTGGTCATCTCGGCCCAGGAATAATCGGAATAGGCGGTGCAGATGACCACCTGGGCGAAGGGGTCCAGCTCGAGGATGCGCATGGTCGTTTCCAGGCCGTCCCAGCCTGGCGGCATGCGCATATCGACGAAGATAACCGCGTAGGGCCGTTGGTCCTTGAGCGACTGGGCAACCAGGCGCGCCGCCTCCTGGCCCTGGAACGCCGAGTCGAGCTCCAGGCAGAAGATGGGCTTGGCCGGTATGGGGGCACCGAAGAGGCCCGACTCGAGGCGGTCCAGCTCGCTACTGCCGGCCTCGTCGCCACCAGCGGTGATGGTGCCGAAGATCTTCTTGAAATCGTCGTGGATGGCCGGGTTGTCATCGACGACCAGGATGCGCCGCACGCCTGCCTGTGCTTGATCGCTCATGATCACTGCTATCCGAGAGGGTGAGCCGGTCGCGACGTCAGCGCATGCGGACCGAGCACGGCATCAGTACTGCAGCATACCATACGATTGGTGGCGCGCGCAAGCACGCTAGGCCGAACTGGAGGCAACCGGATTGCCCGGGCAGGATGCCGGTTTAGCGTCGTAATAATAGACCAAGAAGCCATTTACATCGTCACTCCGAACGGTGCCCGCTGACGCTCTCACGGTCCGATACGATGCCGCGTGCCCATTGCCTGGCGCGGTTCAGCCGGCCTGCGGTTCGATCGGGATGGTGAGCGTGAAGGTGGCTCCGTGGCCGAGCCCCTGGCTTTCGACCGACAGGGAACCATGCATCTCCTTGGCTGCGATCGCGCAGTAGTGCAGACCAAAGCCATGGCCATCCTTCTTGGTGGTGAAGCCGTGGGTGAAGATCTGGCCGAGATGCGTGGCGCTGATGCCAATGCCCGTATCTCGGACCACGAAGGTGAGATGGGTCATGGTGGTGGTGATCGCGATGGTCAGCTTCCGCTCTCCGCCCGCGGTGTTCGCCAGGGCATGCTGGGCATTGGCGATCAGGTTGACGAGGATCTGCAGGATCTTCTGCTTATCGAGCATCTGCTGCGGGAATTCCCCATAATCCTGCACGACGGTGATATCGCCGCGCTGGAGGATCAGGGCATTGAGACGGACCGCTTCGTCGACGATCTCGTTCGGCTTGGCGTGCTGAAGGAAGCCGGAGGACTTGCCGTAGGATTGCTGCAGGCTGACGATCTGCTTGATATGCTCGATATTGGAGACCAGCGATTTGAGCTCCTTCATCGTCATGTCGCGATCGATGAGCAGGTGGTCGCTGAGCTTGCCCAGATATTCGGGCAGCTGCCGGCCGCGTTCGTCGCCGGAGAGGAAGGAGCCGAGATCGCCCTGATGGCCGGAAATCATCGACACCACCCGGTTGAGATTGCTGACGCGGGAATTCGCCAGGCGGTCGCACACCAAGGTGGCAGAGACGTTGACGCTGTTGAGCACATTGCCGACATTGTGCAGGACGCCGGTGGCCACCTCGGCCATGCCCGCGCGTCGCGACGCGTCCAGCAGCTGGCGATGCATCAGCTGGATCTCCGCCTCCGCCTCCTTGCGCTGGGTGATGTCGCGCTGGACGGCGACCAGATTGACGATGCTGCCCTTCTTGTCGCGCAGCGGGACGGCGATCCACTCAACAAAGACCTCGGCTCCGCTCTTGTGGTAGTTGATCATCTCACCCACCGCATTCCGCCCGGCCGTGGACTCGGAGAAGAGATGGTCGAGACGCGAACGGTCGGTCTTCGCACCGACCAGGATGTCAGGGCTCTTGCCGATCACCTCCTGGGGCGCATAGCCGGTCATGGCGGTGAAGCCGGGGTTGACATAGACGATCTCCAGCGTGCGCTGATCGCTCCTCGGGGTGGTGATCATCACCGCATCGGTGATCTGATTGACCGCCGACTCGAGCAGGCGCAGGGAGAATTCAGTCCGCTCGCGCTCCTGGATCTCGCGCAGCAGATCCGCGTTCTTGAGCGAGAGCTCGTTGGTGCGGTCCTGGATGGTGCGCTCGAGGTTCTCATTGAACTGCCGCAGCTGGCGGCCGCGACTGTGGACTGCATCCTGCATGAGCGAGAACGACCGCGAGAGATAGCCGACCTCGTCCTGGAGCTGGTCATGGATGGGCACGCTGAAGTCGCCTTGCGACATGCGTTCGCTGGCCAGCAGCAGGTTGCGCAGCCGGCGGGTCCAGCGCGTGATGACCAGGATCACGAACATGCTGCTGAGGATGGCGACGACGATGAAGAGGATCTGGCTGAACTTCTGCTGGCTCTTGGTGGTGATGACCGTTCCCTCGAGCGCATTGCGCATGTCATCCGAACATCCCTTCACGAGATCGTCCAAGCGCCCCTTCAAATGCTCGGTGGCCATGTCGAGCTCGGCCGCGAGCCGACGAGTCTGCTCATCCGGCGCCGCCAGGGCCATCGAGCCGTAGACCTTCACCGATTGCGCGGTGAAGCGTGAGAGATCGCCTATCAGGTCGACGATATCCTGACGGCGCGCAGTCGAGATGTTTGGCAGATCCCTCATCGCGGCCAGCCCGGTGGCGACCTCCTGGGCGGAGGTGCTGGCATTCTTGAACAGGCTCTGTTCGCCTTGCAGCACGGCATCCTGGTAGAACTGCGTCTGCTGCCGGAAGGTGATCAGGGCCTGATGGCTGAGCGTCGATGCCGGAGCCAGAGAGTTGATGACCGCGTTCAACCGGGCTTCCATGCCCTTGGTGAACTCCCAGCTGAGCACCACGGTGGCGAAATAGCCGAGCAGCAGTGCACTGATGCTGGCCCAGATCTTGGTCGAGATCAGCACGGCTGATTACCGGCAATCGGGGCGTGGTGGTGCAACGGAGGTGGTGTGGACATGGCTCTGCTGCGCTGCGTGGAGGTGGCCGGCCGCGGCTCAGCCGGAGTCAGGGCCACGCGGGCGTGGACGCAGGCACTGACGGCTGCGCCGTACCGGACCACGCGCATGGAGTGGATGACGCAGAGTGGTGTGCAGGGCCGGGCGATGGCGATGGCGATTGCGGCGCGGCCGACCGCCCACGTCGTCAGCGGATAGCAGACCCTGGTCGATGGCCGGAAGCGACCAGGTCGGGGGCGGACGATGACGGTGCTTGTGCGCAGGCATGATCCGGCTCCTGGAACCACCTGGGATAGGGTAGCTCACAATCGCTGATTGCGCACCAGGGAGTCGCACCAGCGCAGGCGCGGCAGGCGGCCCGCCGCACTCAGGAGACAGCCTTCCGGAAACGCTCCAACTCGTTGTCCGCTGGACACTAACAGGCGCATGGCTGATCTCAGGCCACGCCTGGCATGGGGACGGAGATTAGGGCTCGGTTGCTTGGAGGATGGTCGCATCGACCTGGATGTCCGCTGCATTGCAGTATTGGTGGCTTATCCAGGTCGCGGTGCGTCCGTCATAGCCGAAAAGGACATCATCAAGCTGGAGGGTGGAGGTGCTCCCGGGGGCCAACTGTACCAGCGCATCGCTGGTGCAGACCAAGGCCATGGTGCTGCCTTCCCCCCGGGGCCGGATCGCCACCAGCTCGTGGATGTGCGCTGCACGCTCCTTGCCAACCAGATCCAGGACACCCACCCGTCCGGTCCGGGTGCCGCCGGGGTGAAGGGTGCCGAGCGCTGGCGGCCGCCATCATTCCGCGCGGCGCAAAGGCCGGGAGAGAGCGAGGCGTTCACTCTTCCGGGAGGATCACCGGCGTTGAACGGGCGATGACGGCATCGGTGTTCTTGCGCGCCTTGTCGACCTCCGCCGTCGCCGTGGTGACATCCGCGCTCACCATCGACGCCTGCTTGATCTGCGCGTCGATCTCTTCGGTGAGGTGCTGATCATGGGTCACCAGGTCGGCCTTCAGCTGCTTGTCCTTGTCGATCTGCTTCTGCAGATCGCTGATAGCGGTCTTGTCATCGGTCTCGGTCTGCTGCGCCTGCTTCTGGGCATCGATGGTCGTCTCGGACGGGCCCAATGACCGCCGGCCGGTCTTTGCCGCCGCCACGGCCTTGTTGGCCGCATCCAGCTTCTTCTGGTCATCATCCGCCTGCTTCTGCGCCGCGGTGAGCTTGGTGGTCTTGTCCTTGATGTCCGCATCAAGGTCCTCTGAGCGCTTCTTGTCGGCGGCCAGGCTCGCCTGGTCCAGGGCGATAAAGGCCTGGAGACGGTCTGCGCCCTTCTGCTTGTCCGCTTGATTCAGTTCGGCTGCTAGCTGCGCCTGGTGGGCGGTGACGATCGCCTGCCGGTCAGCGCTGGAGTAGATCTTGTCGAGATAGCGCGCGAGCCCGTGGCTGTCGAGGTACTCCTCCTCCTTCACCCACTGCCCCTTCACCCGCAGATAGCCCAGGCTCAGCAGCAGTGTGCGCGCCTCCACGTTCGCGCGATCGATCGCCAGCGCCGCAAGCGCATGGGTCGCCGCCTGATCGGGGAGCTCACGATCGCTGCACCAATGGGCCAGGGTCAGCTGGGCAGTGAGCGATTTCCCCGTCTTGGCAGCCTGATCCTGGTAGGCCTGGACGAGGTCGGTCACCTCATCGAGGTCAGTGCGCTGATAGTGGATGTCGGCGGTCGCCGTGCCGCTGCGCGAGCGCATGGTGCGGCGCACCGTCACCGAGTCCGTATCTTCACCGACCAGCAGCCCGAGCACGGTCTCGCCATCCTTCAGATGGACTTCGACCTTGCCGGTGGCCTGGTCTGCGGCCCCCAGCGTGTGACCGGCAATATGCAGCAGCGGCAAAGACCAGAGGAGTGTGCGGCGCATGGGATACCCTCGTACGACACGACCGGGCGCGTCGATGAGATGGGGAAGGGAACCGGTGATGGGCCACGCAGATGGTGGTTACCTATACTATGACACCAGCCGCGGCTACCTTTCGGTACCTAGGTACACCCTGCTCGCGGCGGCTGGCCGCGTGGCCCTCGCAGGTGATGTGGCCGCAACTGGGCTATCGACCACCCCCACCATTGGAGAAATTTATAAGCTTATATAATACAATGGGTTACTTATTCCACGTGTATCGGCGGGGCCGTTCATGTGGCTGCCCATGGTGCGCTTCGACCCAAACCGCTATCCTGTATGCGGGGGGGGAGCCGTGCTGGTTGCTTGCGGTAACGACGGTGACGAGGCGTTGGACACCTCCGGGGTGTGCCCAGACGCATCCGGCCCGGACACGGGATGTGGCAGCCTGGTCGCGATTGCGCCTGCCAAACGGCCAGGGCAATCCGGCAATTCCAGCAAATGGCCCGGCACAACCTCATCGGCGACCGTCTTGATGTACTTGTAGCCGTCCCTGCTGGTCACTACGACCAGGTACAGGCGCTCGCCTTGCGGCGTGCAGGTGTAGAACCGCAACCGATCGTGCTCCACCAGATCGATCGCCCGAGCGTGGCTGATCTCCCAGTAGGGGCCGGTGCCGCCTCCGAGGCTGCGGATCCGATCATACGGTTCGGTATGGTCGGTCTTGGAGACGCAGGTGACTTCGGCTTCGCGGACCATGGCGACCTCCTCGCACGGGAGCAGCTCGCGGGAGCGGATGATTTCCGCCTGACCCTGCGGGCGTTCCTCGTTGATGAAGACGCTGCCAGTGGTGCTGACTCGCAGGCGGGTCGGCTGAGCTTCTACGCCCATCCGGTCGTTGTCGATATCCACAGAGGGCCAGATCATCCGCATCAGGCCCTCTGGTGATGGTGTCTTGTAAGAGTACTTGTTAAAGACCTTGTTCTCCCTTCCTAAGCCGCTGTGGGAAAAGGACCTGGGAGGAAATATAGTAGATAGACCACGTATCGTAGGAGATAGAGCACGTGGATCAGTGGATAAGCTACGTCATAACAGCAGATGAGGTACGGCTATAGCAGATAAAATATCTCATAGCCGATGAAGCTTGTTTATAGTAGATAGACCCAGACAGCCGACGACCACACTCGGGATGGCATTTGTAGCGGATAAACCTCGTTTATAGCAGATAAAGCCCAGTGAGTGACCCATAGCAGATGAAGGCGGTGAGTAGCATATAGACCCTGGTACGGTGGAGTACCACCGCTACGGTGCCACGATGGCGCGCCGGAAGAAACGAGAAGCCCGCTCGCCCGCCGTGCGCGATGCCACGCCGATCCAGCGGCCCGAGCCCGATGATCCCTATACGGTCGTCCCGGCTGGCGCCGGTACGCCTGCTCGCGATCTCACCGTGGTGCGCCCAGTCGACCTGATCGCGCGCCATGAGCGTTCGCTCGATGAGCATGAGCTCATCCGTCTGGGCATGCTTGACCCGATCGTGCGCGCGCGCAATGCGGAGGGCCAGATCGCAGCGGTGTGGCCACGCGAAGCCCTGATGGCGCCCATCTGGCACGATGATCGTCAGGCGGTGAAGGTCGAGCATGCCAGCTTCGACTGGTCACAGCAGGTGGACAATGCCTGGCGCTATCGCCGGGTGGAGACCAAGAACAACCGCGGCGCCGAAGCCACCGGGCACATCGGACCCTCGCCCAACCCCTTGGGTCTACTGCGCCATCTCGATCTCGATGTCGCCATGGCGCTGACCTTCGAGTACATGGTCCGCCAGCGCACCATGATCACCTTGGACGAGGAGACGCTGCTGCCCTGGCTGGGCTATCGCTACCTGGAGCGCCCGCCGTATGAGGAGCTGCGCGCATCGGTGGAGCGCATCAAGCATACCGACATCGTCTTCTCCGACATCGATCCCAGCGTCGCGGCGGTGGATCGCAAGAAGTCGCAGCTGAACTACTCCTTCCGCATCCTCCAGCAGGCCTCCACCAGCGATGGCACCCGGGGACAGCCGTTGAGCGCCACGCTCTCCAACGACTGGAAGAAGATGATCGAAGGATCGTCGCCGATGATGCGCCAGGTCTTCGATCTGCGCGGCTATTTCACCTTGGTGCGCCGCATCCGCCACGCCATCGTCGATGCGGGCGATGATACCGCACCCAAGATCAGCCGGTCGATCTACCTGTTCCTGGCTGCCTGGCGCAAGGATGACGTCACGCGCATCCCGATATCGTGGCTGCAGATCCGCTTCGCCGAACGCCAGCGGGTCAAGGACCGCAACCTCTTCCGCTTCGCCAATCCCTGGAACCGCAACAGCCGGATCTGGCGGTCCCTCGAGCGCATGCTCGCCTTCGGCATCCTGCGCTCGGTCGAGCCG
Source organism: Planctomycetota bacterium (assembly GCA_003136555.1). Classification (GTDB taxonomy): domain Bacteria; phylum Planctomycetota; class UBA11346; order UBA11346; family UBA11346; genus BOG-1363. The sequence continues at coordinate 9,471 of PLEW01000130.1, forward strand.
GACCTATACCGCGAGGATCTCGGCGAGAATTCGCATCCCTACCTGATGATCGTCTGGGCCAAGCCCGACCAGCTGGACCTCATCCCGCCGCCCAAGGGCATCTCGCAGCAGTACTGGCTGAAGATCGACCGACTCAGCGAGAAGGAGCCGATGCCGAAGCTGGAATACGATCCGCCGCAAAAGCCGCAGGTATCGCAGCCGGAGCCGAGCTTGGACGATTCGAAGGACCAGTCCGCTGTCGGGAGCAGTGCCAGCCTGCTGGAATGGCTGCGCAGCAAGATCGAATACGCCCCGGAAGCGCAGAGCAAGGCGCTTGAGAGCGGCTGGACCAAGACCCAGCTCGCCCTGGTCTACCTCTGGCATTACTGGCGCTGGTCGGCACCCAAGGACGATCCGACGCGCATCCAGTCCCCCGGCGGCTATGTGCGCCGGGTGGTGGAGTCGGGTGCCCGCTCCGGCTGGACGCGTGCGGGCCTGCGCGAGCGGGCGGGGGGGCAGTGGGATGAGCTGCGCAGCTGGATAGCCCAGCAAGGGCGCAAGGGCGAAGGCCGGACGATCGCCACGCTGATCGATCCCGATGCCCAGGCGCAGGCGCCAGATGCCGCCGTCCCGCAGCCGGCCAACACCCCGGTGCCCGAGGAGCCGCGTCGTCCCGAGCCGCCGGCCGAGGGCCCGGCAGTGAATCCGGCATCACCGAAGGTGCATGAACTGCGTCAGGCCATCCGCGAGCATCTGGGCAAGGAGCGCGCCGCGCATATCGCCGCGCGCGCCTTGGCACTCGAACAGGTCCTGCCCAAAGCGTCAGTATTCGAACGCATGGTTGCCGCCTTGCGTGAGGTCGCCGGCGATGATGCGGAACTGGTCCTGGAACTCTTGGGCGAATAGCATCGATCCGGATCGCCGCTTGGTGATGGCCGTCGTCCTGCAGACCGTCTGCGGCGCACGCATTGGGACGAATCCCATGCCGAAAGGCTCAACTCCTCACACGATGCGTGGACCCCAGCGTCCATGCTGGACAGCGATGCCCTCTCCGCGCTCTCCCGCACGCTCAGGTACTGGACGCAGCGCGCGGCACCACCATGGCTCCCCGGCGTCCTGGCACCCGGCACGGGGCGGCATCGCCGTCGGTGCCGTGGTGGAGATCCTGGCAGGCCCATGGCTGACCACCGGGGCCGGGCACCCCCCAACTCTCCTAGCGTGACATGCCCAACATGCTCCCCCTCTCAGTGCTGACCCTGGTCCTCGCCCTGCCGCTGCTCGACGCCGCCAGCCAGGACGAGGTGGTGCGGGAGATGGTCCTCAATGCCCAGGTGGACGCGCATTGGTCGGACGACAGCAGCACGTGCTGGTACCGCCAGCAGACCGCCATCGGCCAGTACCGCTTCCTGCGCGTCACGCCGGGCACCGGCTCGCAGGCACCGGCCTTCGATCATGAGCTGATGGCGCAAGCGCTTGCGGCCGCCTTGGGCATGCCGGTGACAGCCAATGCCCTGCCGATCACCGACCTTGCCTTCCCCGATGGAGCGACGGTGCTGGTGTCCGCGGGCGGCCATTGGTGGGCGACGACGCCGGGACAGCACCTCACCGAGACCACCCATGCCGCCCCCCCGCAGTGGCTTGAGGAGGAGCGGCCGACGACGATGACCGGCGCGGAGATGACGCTGACCATCAACAACCGCACCACGACTCCGCTCTCCCTGAGCTGGATCGGCTTCACCGGCGAGGAGAAGCGCTACGCCAGCATCGAGCCGGGAGCGACCCATCGCCAGAACACCTTCGCTGGCCATGTCTGGAAGCTGGCAAGCGCGGACGGCAGCTCCTGGGGCGTGGTCGAGGCGGGTGGTGGTGGGAGCGATCTCGCGATCGACGGAGCTTTGCCCCAGCACCGGATTGATGCCAACCGTTCACCCGACGGTCGCTGGCTCGCGGTCATCCGCCAGGACAACCTGTGCCTGGAGCCGATCGCAGGCGGAGCGCTGCTGGTCCTCACCCACGACGGCACGCGCGAGGATCGCTACGAGCTGCCGGCGTGCTGGTCGCCAGACAGCGCGCTGGTGGTGGCCTGGCGCACGCGCATCGGCGACCGGCGCACCATCAGCCTGATCGAGTCCTCGCCCGCCGACCAGTTGCAGCCCAAGGTGCACGTCATCCCCTATCCCAAACCCGGCGATCGCGTCGATTACCATAGGCCGATCCTGTGCCGGGTTGCCGAGCGGATGCAGGTCACCGTCGATGACTCCCTGTTCGAGAATCCCTGGAGCATCCATGACTGCGCCTGGAACCGCGACGGGACCGCCTTCTCGGTGCTCTTCAACCAGCGCGGCCACCAGCTTATGCGGGTGGTGGAGATCGACCGCAACGGCAACGCGCGCACCCTGATCGAGGAGCGCGCCCGCACCTTCATCGATTACTCCGGGAAATGCTACCTCAAGCGCCTGCAGGCGCGCAACGAGCTGCTGTGGATGTCCGAGCGCGATGGCTGGAATCACCTCTGGCGCTACGATGGGCGCACCGGGCGGGTGATCAATCAGATCACCCGCGGGACATGGGTGGTGCGCTCCGTCGAGCGGGTCGATGAGCAGGCTGGTCTGATCTGGTTCACTGCCGGGGGGATCATCCCGGGTGAGGATCCATACCAGCTCCATCACGCGCGCATCGCCTTCGATGGCAGCGGTTTGACGCTGCTGACCAGGGGCGATGGCACCCACCAGGCTACCTGGTCCCCGGATCGCCACTGGCTGATCGACAGCTGGTCGCGGGTCGATGCGCCGGCTATCCACGTGCTGCGCAACGGCGCAACCGGCGAGCAGGTGCTGGAGCTGGGGGCGGCGTCCATCGACGCCTTGCGCGCCACAGGCTGGCAGATGCCGGAGCGCTTCAGCGCCAAAGGGCGTGATGGCGCCACCGACATCTACGGCGTGATCTGGCGACCGCACGGCTTCGATCCCGCCAAGCGGTATCCCGTGGTCGAAAGCATCTACGCCGGACCCCAGTCCGCATCCGTGCCCAAGGCCTTCACATCATCCTACCCCCAGCAGGCCATCGCGGATGCGGGATTTGTCGTCGCCATGATCGACGGCATGGGCACTTCGCTGCGCTCCAAGGCCTTCCACGACCTCTGCTGGAAGAACCTCGCCGACGCCGGGCTGCCCGACCGCATCCTGTGGTGGAAGGCCGCCGCGGCGACTAGGCCGTGGATGGATCTCAGCCGGGTTGGCATCTATGGCGGATCCGCCGGCGGGCAGAATGCCATGGGGGCGCTGCTCCGGCATCCCGAGTTCTACCAGGTCGGGGTCGCCGATTGCGGCTGCCATGACAACCGCATGGACAAGATGTGGTGGAACGAGCAGTGGATGGGATGGCCGATCGGGCCACACTATGCCGAGCAATCGAATGTCACGCAGGCGCACCGCCTCCAGGGCAGGCTCATGCTGATCGTCGGCGAACTGGACGACAATGTCGATCCGCAATCGACCTTCCAGGTCGCCCATGCGCTGGAGCAGTCGGGCAAGGAATTCGAGCTGGTAGTCATCCAGGGGCAGGGCCATGGCGCAGCCGAGACGCCCTATGGCAGCCGCAAGCGGCTGGAATTCCTGCAGCAGAACCTCGGCGGTGCGCGGTGATGGCCACCCCCGGATGGTTCTCCGGCATGCGGCCGCCTGGCGCTATGCGGGTCTTCGGGCGCAGGACCAGCTGCTCCGGAGCTGTCAGGTCAAAGCGGGTGTGAAGAGACCGTGGAAGCCGAAGGGGACGGCATGGGGCAGCGGGCAGCGCGCCAGCTCATCGTAGGTCATAGCGTCACAGACCAGGAGGAAGGACCGCTCTGCTGCGGCATCCAGCACCACGCTGAGGATCACCCCCGCGGATTCCGGCACCGCGCCCGGTTGTGCGACGAAGAGACCTTCGCCGGGATAGCATCGTGGGCTCGACCACTGGCGCGGTGGCGAACCGTCGAGGGACACGCGGACCAGGCGATCGAGGAAGCCGCCGCGTACCGTGGGTCTGGCACCCACACCATGGACGACCCGATGGGCGGACCCCAGGCAGCGCTGATCGACGATCGGGAAATCGAGGGCCTCGTCGCTGAGTCGCTGCTCACAATGCGTGCCGCTGGCGAGATCCAGGCGGTAGCGCAGCAGGTAGGGGAACGGTCGCGGTCCCGCGCTGCGCAGCCGCTCCAGGTAGAGGGAATCGAGGATCTCTGCGGTATCACTCACCGAGACATCGACGATCAGCTCGCGATCCTGGTGGTAGGCGTTGACATGGTGGAAGCCGAAGCGCGGCGCGGCCTGGAAGGTTCGCACGAGCGCTCCCGTGCCACGCTCGATGACCCGGATGCGCGTCCCCAGCTCCGGCTTCCACACGTAGCTCCCGAGGATGGTGGTGCTGCCGAAGAGCAGCTGCAGCGGTTTGACCACGAAGGGGTATTCGATCAGGATGATGTGCGACGCGGTCATGCCGAAGCTGTGGTTGTAGCTCGGTTCGCTGGCAGGCAGGGTGCCGATGATCTCTCGACGATCTCCCCCCAGGGGCATGCGGTAGAACTGGTAGCTGCTGACTTTGCCGAATCGCGTCAGCAGATTGACCACCTCCCCGCGGTTGGCGTCGATGTGCGGATGCGCCGTGGTGAGGTGGCCGACCAGGCTGTCCCGGTATTGCATCCGTCCGGTCACCGAGAGGTTCACGGGATCGACGCGCAGCTGGGGCGTGGACTCTGTGAGCGCCAGCAGTTCACCCCGGTGTCGTATCAAGCTCACCAGTCCGTTGTCGCCGGGATTGGGGAACAGGTAGTCCCTGATCCGGGTCGGCCAGCCGCGCGCGGGGTCGGTAGTGAAGGTCCGGTAACCCAGGCGGCCATGACGTTGGGCGTAGAGCCGGCTCCGCGAGCCGAGGAAGCGGTTGGAATAGCTCACCGGGCCATCGCCCATGACGATGCGATGCAGCATGGCGAAGCCATCGAACCAATGGCGGAGATGGACCGCGCCCGCAGTGAAGCAGGCAGGGCCATTGCGGAAGAGCGTGCCCCGCAGCCATGCTGGCAAACGACCGTGCACGGGTAGGGGGACATCCGCAACTTCCAGGTCAAGGTCGTGGAAGCCCTGGATGAAGTCTGATGCCGTCATCGCCATAGTCTCGGTGGTTCTACTGTCACACCATCATGGTCTCTGTCGAGTCAGTCCATGCTGCTTTGGCCATCGTGCGCTTGGATGCTATGCGCGACATGACGGCAGTCCCTCGTCGTGAGGGCTTCGTCCACATCACGCGTGCCAGCTAGGACGGCGAGCATCTCGCATTGCCACTCAATCTTAGCGGCTCAGGGTGCTCACCTCATTCGCCTCCAGATTCCGCCACTGCCCTTTTGCCAGGTCGCCGAGTTCCAAGGCGCCGATGCGCACCCGTATCAGGCGCAGGACGGTGATATCAAAGGACGAGAGGATCCTGCGGATCTGCCGATTCCTGCCTTCATCGAGGACGATCTCCAACCAGGAGTTCTTCCCTCCGGATCGCAGCAGCGAGGCCCGCTTCACCGCATGACGTTCACCATCGATGTCAACACCGTGCTGCATTCGTGTCAGGTCATCACTGCTGGCCACGCGGTCGATCTGCACCGAATAGGTCTTGTCGATTCGGGATTCCGGTGCGGTGATCCTCGCCGACCAGCTGGTGTCATTGCTGAAGAGCAGCAGGCCCTCGGAGGCTTTATCGAGGCGACCCACCGGTGAGATCCAGGGGAGCCCAGCTCCGTCGAAGCAGCGGTAGACAGTGTCGCGGCCCTGCTCGTCGCTGGTCGAGGTCACCAAGCCGCGCGGCTTGTTCAGCATGAGGTAGACCGGCTTGGCCGCCTGCATCTCACTGCCCGCGACGGTGACGATATCGCGGCCGAACAGCACCCCGAATTCGGGGTCGTGCACCAGGCGGCCATTCACCCGCACCCGCCCTTCTCGCACCGTNNAGTGCGAGAAGCGACACCCTGCTTGGAGAGCACACGGGCGACCCCGAAGCGGCGGATCGAAGAGTCAGGCATCGCCAGAGGATGACGCATGATCCTAGGCTGCGCCATGCTCGATTTCGCGCCGTCAAGCACAGCGTGAATGGGCCATCAAACTCGGATGCATGAAGGAGAGGATGACCGCCGTATGGGGACACAATCCCCGCCCGGCCTATCAAGCAGATGCAAGCAGTGGCAGCCACTTACATGATGATGTGGTTCTTATGGACTCAGATGGGGGTCGCCTTGGAACGCTCTGCGTATGGCCCTCTCCCCACGCCTGCTCCTCGGCGGCGTCACGCACGGTCTACGGTGAGCAATCACGCACACCAGCCGTGAACGTATGCCCAGCGAGTTGGCTGAGCGATCGCTCCGCTGCCACATGCGGGATCGCCCACCGGCGGCGCATGGACGAGCCCTGGGCGTGCGCTCAGCTCAACGAGGGCGAACGCGCATCAGCAGCATGCGCAGAGCAAGCATCAGGGCCATCGCCACCGCTCCGATTCCCGAACCCAGACCACCCCCGCTCCCCCCTCCGGAGGATGGAGGTGCCGCAGCGCCCGCCGCCTCGACGGTCACCGAGCCGTTGACCAGGTCGAAGGCATACTTGCCTACCGTGACCGATGCGAGCGTACCCTGGGTGATGACGGTGGGGTAGACCCCCGCCGGGCTGGACGAACTGACGCTGTTGCTCAACACTGGCTGACCGCTCAGAGCGCTGGCTTGGGTATCACTGCCGATGAAGCCGGTGATGGTATAGGCCAGGGTCGGCGGTGTCGTGCCGGCGACCATGACCTGTGCGCTGGCGGTGACGGTCAGGACATTCTGCGCCACCGTCACCGACCCGTCTACCAGGGTGAAGGTGTAGTTGGCCGCGGTCAGCGTTCCGATTGCCACGGTGGTGGTGTAAACGCCCGGCACACTGGCGCTGGAGACGGGATTGCTGAGGAGCGGCGCGCCGCTGGTTGCGGTCAGCGCCGTGTCGCTGCCCTGGAAGCCGGTGATGGTATAGGTCAGCGTTGGTACCGCGGCGCCTTGGATCATTCCCTGGATGGACCCGGCCACCGTCAGAATCGCCTTAGTCTCAGTCACCGAGCCATTGACCAGCGTGAAGGTGTAATTGCCGTTCACCGCCGCCAGGGTTCCGAGCGTGACCGTGGTCGTATACGGCGAGCCTGCAACCGGGCTATCCTGGACTATCGGATTGCTCAGCACCGGGGCACCGGTGACCGCGGTGGCCTGGGTATCTGTGCCGAGGAAGCCGGTGATGGTAAAGGTCAGGGCCGGTATGGCCGCGCCATAGACGATGCTCGGATTGTTGGCCGTCACCGTCAGCACCGCAGGTGTCACCGCCACCGAGCCGTTCACCAAGGTGAAGGTGTAATTGCCGTTGACGGCTGCCAACGTCCCGATCGTCACCGTGGTGGTGTACGGCGAGCCCGACACCGAGCTGTACTGGGTGACCGGATTGCTCAGCACCGGGGCACCGGTGACCGCAGTGGCCTGAGTGTCCGTGCCTTTGAAACCGGTGATGGTGAAGGTCAAGGCCGGTACGGCTGCGCCATAGACCTTGGTCTGGGCATTCGCCGTCACCGTCAGCACCGCTGCCGTCATCGCCACCGAGCCATTCACGAAGGTGAAGCTGTAATCACCATGCTGTGACGTCAGTGTCCCGATAGTCACCGTGGTCACATAGGGCGAACTGGACACCGGGCTGCTCGAGGTCACCGGATTGGTGAGGAGCGGCGTACCGGAGACGGCGGACGCCTGGGTATCCGTGCCGAGGAAGACGATGGAGACGACCGCTCAGGAGGGCATGGTGGAGGGCGCTGTCAGCTCGCATCAGTGCTACGGATGGTAATCCTGCGGCTTGAAGCCCTTCTTGAACGGATTCTCGCCTATTGGCGTCACGTCGGCTTCGGCGGGGATCTTGTCCTCGATGCCGGTGGCCCAGAAGGTGGCATTGACCAGCAGGCGCCGCAAGGCGGCATTGTCCCAGTCGGCGTGCTCGCCCATCTTGCCGAACATGGTCGAGGTGAAGACGCGCGCCGGCTTGCCGGACGGCCCGGTATAGGTTCGGGTCCAGGCTACCGGCATCATCGGGGTGTTCTTCTTCCCTTCCACGGGCGTATCGTTGGGGGTCGGACCCTTGAGGACCTGGCCCATGACCAGCGGCGTGCTGCCGGGCAGCAGCGGCAGGTGGACCTCGTAGACGTCGGTGAAGCACCAGATCTCGCCATCCTTGATGCCGCGCAGGATCGGGCTGCCGGAGGCATCCGGGGCGAACACGCCACGGGTGCTCTCGTGGCCGTGGCTGCCCCAGTGGTTGACCCAGGTCTCGCCCAGCACCAAGCGGCCGAAACCGCCCTGGAAGCCGGGTTCGTTGCTGTTCCAGGTGTACTTCTTGTAGGACGTCGGCTGATTGTCGTACTTGAAGGCGTGGGTGGCGGTGCGCAGGCCGATGATGCCCTTGCCGGTATCGATGAAGTCGATGATGTGCTTCATCTGGTCATCGGGCAGGGCGCGGAAGCGGGTGAAGAGCACCATCGCATCCGCGTGGTCGAGCGCCTCAAGCCCGGGGATGTTGTCGAGGGTGTTGGTGTCGATCACTCCGGTGGTCTTGTTGATGGCGAACAGCACGGTGCAGGTGAAGCCATACCGCTCGGCCAGGATGCGCGCCATCAGCGGCATGCCGACCTCGGAATAGTATTCGTCATCGCCGGTGACGAACACCACGTTCTTGCCCTTGCCGGGGCCATCCTTGCCTTCGAATACCACCCAGGGCTTGTCCTCGGCTGTGGCCGTCAGGCTGAGGCTGAGCGAAAGGATGAAGACGGCGCAGGCGAGCAGCAGGCCCGCACGGCAATGGGAGGAACGTGGCATGGGATGGTATCCTTCGGACTGCGGGATGCGGAGGGTGATCATTTCGGGTTGGTCTGCAGATAGGCGTCGACGTCCTTGGTAACGACCAGCTTGCCCCACATGATCACATAGTGGCCGGGGAAGGTGCAGACGTATTCGTAATCCCCCGGGTCAGCGGGCGCGGTCATCAGCAAGGTCGTCTGCTGACCCGGTTCGATCAGCTTGGTCGAGGCCAGGACCGCTTTGTCCTTGGGCACGAAGATCTTGCCCTCCGCGTCAGGCTTGGGCGGCATGACCAAGGCGGCCTGGCCGATCTTCTCGCGGCTGCCTGGTGTGACGATGACCAGGTTGTGCGGCATGGCGTCCAGGTTCTTGAAGATGATCTCGAAGGGCTTGCCCGCCTCGACCACCAGGCGCGCCTGATCATAGCGCATCTGCTCGCGCACGGTATTGAGGATGTAGACGTTGACCCCGACCTCGCGCAGTGCGGTGCGCAGGGTCTTCGCCTCTGCCTCGGGCATCAGGGTGCTGAGATCGCGGGCCACGCCGATGGCCTCGGCGACCTCGGCGGTGGTGCGATTGGCGACCGGGATGGCGGTGACCCAGCTGAGGATGCCGTTGGCGGCCGTGCCCGCGAGTTCCTTCTGCCAGGCGTCACGCGCCACCTGCTTGATCGCCTGCGAGGCGGCGCCTACCTGCTCGCCCCGGGCGAGCAGGGCCGCCAGGCTGGCGTACAGCGCCTTGGCGTCACCGCCGCTCACCATCGCGGCGGCGATGGCCGCCCGGCGCAGGGTACCGGTCGGATCACCCGATAGCGGGATCTTGACCGCCTCGCGGGATGCGGGTGTGGGTGCGGTATGGATCACCTCATGATGGTCGGCATCCAGCACGGTGACGACGAAGCCATCCAGGCGCTTGTAGTAATCGCCGTCAGTGCGGTTCCACACCGTCACCGCCTCGATCGGATGGGCCGAGCCGAGATCGACCTCCCACCACGGTTGGTCCTCCTCCTCATTGGTGTGGGTGGAGGTTCCCGCTCCATAATCGCCGTCGGTCCTGCCATCGATGGCGCGCTTGGCCTCGCCACCATAATTGGTGCTCGATTGCTTGGCGGTGCCGCTGGTGGCGATGTTGGCGCCGTTGCTGAAGACTTCGACCTCGGCGAGCGTCAACGTGCCTTTGCGCGGCAGCTGGACGCGGACATAGCGGCCGACGCAGCCCTTCTCAGCTGCCAACGCTTTGCTGAGATCGGCCGGCAGGGGTCCCAGCAGCGGCAGGATGCGGCTGGCGGCGGTGGCGCGCAGGGCGGCATCCGGGAGCAGGCCGACGGCGGTGACCACATCGGTGAGGGCACGTGGCGAGGAGCCGGCGGCGGCCCAGGCCTTGTCGATCGTGCCATCGGCGAGCATCAACGCGACGATGATCGCCTGGCGCAGGACATCCGGGGCGGCGGGATCGGAGACGGCGACCAGGGCATCCCGTCCCGCGCGCAGGTCCGCGGCCGGCTGGAGCAGCAGGAAGCGGCAGGCATCGGCCAGCGCCGGCCCCCCCTTGGCGGCGAGCGGCTTGAGCATGCCCAGGAGGGTGGTCAGGGCATTGGCGTTGCGCTGCTTGGCCAGTGCCAGGAGCGCCTCCTGGCGCATCGCCGTGGGGGCATCCGAGCGGGCGAACATGGCCAGGTAGACCGGCTCGCTCTTGGGCAGCTTGGCGAGGTCGGCGGTGCTGACCCCGGCGAGGATGTACTCGACACCGGCGGGATTGTCCTTGGCCAGCGGCTTGCCCTCGGTGATCGCGTTCTTCCACCAGGGCGTCAGCTGGCGCATGGTCTCCTTGAGGCAGTAGGTGAGATAGTAGTCGGTCGGCTGCTTGAGCGAAGCCAGCGCGACATCGGCGGCCTCCCATTGCTCGAAGAAGCTGGCGGCGCGCACCGCCTCCAGGCGCACGCGCGGATGCGCATCCTCGGCCTGGACCTTGAGCAGCGCGAGGGTCTCCGGCACGCGGTCGCGCCAGTAGCACAGCACCCGCGTCGCCGCTGCCCGCGCATGATAGTCGCTGGACTGCAGCAGGCGCTTGAGCAGGGGGATGTCGACGACGTTGTTCCATTGATGGACCCACAGCGCCTCCATCAGGTGGTGCGGGTAGGCGGGATCGGTGGTGTCGAGGCCAGCGGCCCAGGCGTCGACGGCGGCGATGACCTCCTTGCTGTCGTGCTTGCTCAGCTCGATCTTCGCGCGCGTGCGCACATCGTTCTCGGGCACCTTGAGCAGCTCGAGCAGGGCGGCGACGGGCTGGCCATCGATCTTGGGCGGGGTCAGGAGTGGCCGGCCGTCGTAGGTGATGCGATAGATGCGGCCATGCTGGTGGTCGCGGTTGGGATCGCGCAGGTGGTGCTGCATGTGGCCGATGATGGAGTTCGACCAGTCCATGACGTAGAGCGAGCCGTCCGGGGCGACGCTGACGCCGGTGGGGCGGAAGTTCGGATCATCCGAGGTGAGGAGGTTCTCCAGGGTCTCGCCCTTCAGGCCGGAGCCATCCTCGCTGACCTTGACGCGGAAGATGCCCTGCATGCCGATGACATTGCAGTTGAGGAAGTTGCCATTGTATTCGTCGGGGAAGTGGCGGCTGGAGAGGATCGCCGTGCCCGGGCATGGCCGCGAGGGGCGGTTCCAGAACTGCTTCATGCCGTCGTGCTTGAGCGGGTAGTCGATGTGACCGCTGAAGGCGGGGCCGAAGAAGTTCTCGTTGCCGGTGGCATCGGTGATGATGTCGTTGCCCCAGTAGTCGAACACGCGGCCATGGGGATTGGCGAAGCCGTAGGCGACATAGCGCTCGAACTTCTGGCTCAGCGGTTCATAGCGGTAGATGGCGCCATCCGTGTTGCGCACCGGCCCGGCGGCGGTCTCGACCTGCGTGCGCATGAACACGCCATCGCTGAGGTAGGTCGCGCCGCCCGGGTCGAGCACCATCGAATTGGTCTCATGGTGCGAGTCGGCGGCATCCAGCCCCATCAGCACGCGCTCCTTCCAATTGGCCTTGTCGCCACCGGAGGTGTCGCGCGCGTACCACAGGTCGGGCGATTCCATGACCAGGATGCCATCCTTGTAGAACTGGAAGCCGGTCGGGCAGTTGAGGTCGCCGAGGAAGGTGGTGACCTTGTCGGCCTTGCCGGTGCCCTTGGTGTCCTCGAGGATGAGGATCTTGTCGCCATCCTTGCTGTCGGGGGTGCGCTCAGGGTAATTGGGCCACGCCGAGATCCACAACCGGCCCTTGGTGTCCCATGCCATCTGCAGCGGCTTGATCAGGTCGGGAAACTGTTCTTCGCTGGCGAAGAGGGTGACCTTGAAGCCCTGGGGCACCTTCATGTGCTTGATCGCCTCCTCACCGCTGAGGAAGACGTGCGAGCCGTCGGGATTGGTGCCGGGATGGTTGGTCTTGACCTGCGGTACTGGCGGGAGGTTGGCATCGTCGAGCTTGAGGTCGCCACCTTTGGCGACCGCCCACACGCGCTGGTCGCGATTGGCGGTCAGGACATCGCGCTGGCTCATCTCGGCGTGCATGACCTCGGCATTGCTGATCTTCGGTCCGCCCTTGCCGGACTCGTAGCTGAGGGTTGAGCGTCCCCCGAAGATGTTGAAGCTGTCCACGGTGCGGTAGCGGCTGTGCCAGGTCTCGTTCTTGTCGACCACCGCCGCGCGCAGCAGTTCGATAGAGGCGCTAGGCGCGGGAGGAGACACGCCGAAGAGGCCGGTGAACAGCGCCGGCGCGATCAGCTTGTCACCCAGCTCGGTCAGGTGGATGCCGTTGAAGGTGAGCGGCTGCGCTGCTCCGCTATACAGGTGCTGCGAGACGGCGAAGAGATCGACGAAGGGGATGTGATTGGCCTTGGCGACCTCGGCCATCGCATTGGTGTAGAGGGCGAGGTTGGCGTTGAGCGGTGCTGGATCGGCCAGATTGGGATCGGGCATCTTCTCGGCCGCAATGGGTGAGAACAGCGCGAGGCGGGGTGCGCCCTTGCCGCTGAAGTTGGCCTTCAGGGTGTCCTTGATGAAGCCATCAAGCTCCTGCTTGAACTTCGGCAGCCCATCGGCACCGGCGAAGGACTCATTGAAGCCGAAGAAGGCCAGCACCACATCGCTATGGGTCTTCGCCAGCCACTCGCTACGCGAGGCCCCGGTATCGGTGACCAGCCGGGTCACCACCTCATCGCATGAGAAGGCGAGCGTGCGGACGGTCAGGTCGAGGGTGGGATTGGCGCGGTAGATCATCGCTTCCAGCCAGCCATCGTGCTGCATGCGATCGGCGAGGCCATTGCCGATGACGGCGATGTGATCGCCGGCATGCAAATCCAGATGCTCGGCGTCCGCTCCGGCGAGGGCGGTGAGGGAGGCACAGGCGCTCAGCAGCGCTGGCACGAAGCAGCGGAACGTGGTCATGGTGTCCATTCTGGGCTTGCGCCCCGGATCAGCGGCATCAGTGGGCAACCACCAGGGGATGGGAAGCTGGCGCGGATGGTACCGAAATCGATCCCGCGGATGGGATGGCGCATCAGTGGGAGGTCAAGCAGGTGGTTCCGTGTCGCATCAGCAGGTGGGCCGTCTGCGTCAGCATCTGGTTGTACCCGTGCGGGCTGGAGACGTTGCGGGATGGCCATGGAAATTTGTGATGGAAAAGCGCTGGGCATGGCCGGGGGTGTGTACTCAATACCGCACCCAGGCACGGAAACGGATATCGCTTGGGCGCACTATGCTATCGCAGCGAAAGCGGCGATGGCGAGCGTGATCTGTCATCGCAGGTCCGGCGCTCCTCGGCGGCCGCGCATGGTGGATGCAGGTAGCGGCGCTTCTTGGAAAAATGGTGCACGCTGTTGTAAATATTCGGTGCGCCGGGATAAAC
>PLEW01000181.1 GCA_003136555.1 Planctomycetota bacterium
GTCTTGCCCATGCCGTTGCGCCCGACGATGCCCACCTTGTCGCCGCGATCGATGCGGGTGGTGAAGCGCGAGATCAGGGCCGCGGATGTGCCATAGGCGAAGGTGAGGTCCTCGGTCTCGATGACATCCTGGCCGCTGGGCTTGGGCAGCTTGAAGAAGAGCCTGGGAGCGACGCGGGATGAGGGCACCACGCGCTGGCCGGAGAGCTGATCGATGAGCTTGACGCGCGAGGTCGCCTGCTTCGACCTGGCGGCATTGGACTTGAAGCGCTCGACGAAGCGTTTGAGCTTGGCCACCTGCCGTTCGACGCGCGAGGCCTCCTTGGAGCGCTGGGCGCGCGCCACCTGCTCCATCGCCTGGTAGACGTCGTAGGGACCGGAGAAGATGCGGATGGTCTTGTAGTCGACATCACAGGTGTGCGAGCAGACGCGATTGAGGAAATGGCGGTCATGGCTGACCACGATGATCACCCCGTCGTAGTCGGCGAGGAAGTTCTCCAGCCAGACGATCGCCGGGATGTCGAGATTGTTGGTGGGCTCGTCGAGCAGCAGCACGTCGGGCTTGGAGAAGACCGCCTGCGCCAGCAGGACGCGCACCTGCAGCGCGGTGTCGATCTCCTTCATGGTCTTCCCGTGCACCGCAGGCGGGACGCCGAGGTCGGTGAGCACCTCGGCGGCATTGCTCTCCTGGGTATAGCCGTCGAGCTCCTGGAACTTCTCCTGCAGCAGGCCCAGCCGGCTGCCGTCCGCGTCGCTGAAATTCTTCTTGTTGGTGAGCTGCTCCATCTCCGCCTGGATGGCCCAGATGGTCGGATGGCCCATCATCACCACGTCGAGCACGCGGATGTCCTCGTTGCCCGAGATGTCCTGCCTCAGCCAGCCCATGCGCTTGCCGGGATCGAGCACCACCTGGCCGGTGGTCGGTTCGATCTCGCCGGTCAGGATCTTGATGAAGGTCGACTTGCCGGTGCCGTTGGCCCCGATCAGGCCGTAGCAGTTGCCCGGGACGAATTTGACCGACACGTTCTCGAACAGCACCTTCTGCCCGAAGGCCATGGTGATGCCGCTGGTGCTGATCATGCCTGCTCCTTGCTGCGGGGCGCGGATGGTATGGCGGGCATCGGCTAGGGAAGCGTGGTGTGCCGCCAACCCCTCCGGCGGGGCGGGGGGAGCCGGGCCGCACATGAGGCCCATGGGCCAAATCCCTGGACACCCAGCGGCAGGCACCAAGGTAGTCCTCGCAACGGAGCGTGCGCATGGAATTCTTCAGCAGCGGCTGGTTCTACCTCCTCGCCGCCCTTGGCTTCGGCTTCGTGATCTTCATCCACGAACTCGGGCATTTCCTTTTCGCCAAATGGGCGGGTGTGCGCGTCGAGCGCTTCTCGATCGGCTTCGGACCGGTGATCTTCAAGAAGACGGTGGGGGAGACGGAGTACGCCTTGTCCCTGCTGCCCCTGGGTGGCTATGTGAAGATGCTCGGGCAGGAGGACCTCCCGGCCGACATCACCGAGGAGGTGCGCCACGATCCGCGCAGCTACCTCGCGGCCAGCCCGTGGTGGCAAGCCGCCATCCTCCTGGCGGGCGTGCTCTTCAACCTGATCTCCAGCTACCTCATCCTCCTCGGCCTGGCCTGGCATGGCATGCCGGTGTTCGAGCCGGTGGTGGGCGAGGTGATGCCCGAGATCGAGGATGTGCACGGCCGGCCGCAGCCGAGCCCGGCCGTGCAGATCGGCCTGCACCAGGGGGATCGCATCCTGACCTTCAACGGGCGCAAGGTGCGCTCTTTCGATGACCTGACCATGCAAGTGGTCACCGCGGGCAAGGATCCGGTCACCTTCACCGTCGAACGCCACGAGCCCGATGGAACCGTCAAGGTCCTGGAACTGCCCGGCGCCGGAAAGTCCATCGTCATGGCGCCGGACTACTTCTCCGGCCACCCGGCCCTGGGCGCGGCCCAGGCCAAGGGCTGGAACATCGACCTGATCGAGAACGCCTTCTCCGACCTGCCGGTCAGCGGGGTCAAGGCCGGCGACCGCATCGTCTCGATCAACGGCAAGGCCTTCCCCCCCGGCATGACCGGGCAGAGGATCGAGGATCTGCTGCGTCCCTACCTCGGACGCGAGGTCACCCTCGGCATCGAGCCCGGCGGGCGCACGGTGACGCTGCGCTATGCCGGCGGGCGGCAGGAGACCGAGCTGGCGATCGCCTACCCGACGCGCATCGAGAAGGTCGCGCCTGGTTCGGCGGCCGAGGCCGCGGGACTGAAGGCCGGCGACATGCCGCTCAGGGTGGACGGGGTGGAGGTCGGCGGCAGCAGCCATTTCCAGGCGCTGACCCGTGCGGCGATGAACGAGGCGCGCTCCTTCACCATCACCGTGCTGCGTGATGGCGCCGAGCATACCGTCACCATGCACGGTGCGGACATCAGCGGACGCACCCTGATCGGCGCCAGCCTCTCCAACGTCATCGGCTACCTGCCGTTCATCCCCAAGTCCTACGATGGCAGCGAGAGCCCGCTTGCGGCTGCGCAGATCAAGCCCGGCGATGCGATCGTCGGCATCGTCGAGCCGAAGCCGGGCGCCGACCAGCACCAGCTCCAGCTGCTGGTCGTCACCGGTGGCAAGGAGCACCCGCTGCCGATCGACGACGATGATTTCTTGGTGTTCAAGAAGTCGGTCTCGGCCTCGCCGCTGTTCAAGATGATCGGCGGCACGGCGGTGCCGAGCATCATGCGGCAGCTGGTCGACATGAAGGTCGAGAACACCGGCGACGGGCAAGGCTATCCGAATCCGGGCATGATCCACGTCTCCGACCGCGACGGCGTGGCCCACTCGGTCAACCTCAAAGGCCTGAGCAATGCCCTGGTCGACCGGCTGCTCAGCGACCTCAAGCCCGGCGACTGGATCACCGGCGTCGCTGGGATGGCGGACAATCAGCATGCCCTGGAAATCGTGCGCGGTGCGAGCGCGGTGCCCAGGCTGGTCACCGTCAGGCCGAAGGACATCGGCACCAGCATCGTGCTCGGCGTCGAGACCCACCCCTACGTCCTCTCCGACTGGAGCGAGGCGTTCGCCATCGCCGACGATGCCGCATATACGATGGTGACCAAGACGCTGCAGATCATCCCGCGCTTCTTCCGTTCGACCGAGGACGGAGGCATCGACGCCAACAAGTCGCTCACGGGTCCGATCGGCATATTCAGCGCCCTCAAGGGCAATGCCGAGCGCTTCGGCTTCGACAGCTACCTCAAGCTCCTGGCGATCATCGGATTGAACCTCTTCATGGTCAATCTGCTGCCGATCCCGATCACCGATGGCGGCCAGCTGCTCTTCCTGGGCATCGAGACCCTGATGCGCAAGCCGCTGCCGCCCATCGCGCGCTCGGTGGCGACCTGGATCGGCCTGGCGATGGTGATGGCGCTGATGCTGTATGTGATCGGCCTCGATATCCTGCGCCACCTCGGCTTCCTCTAGGGCATATGCATGCATAGACTGCCGTATCATGCGACAGCGGCCGGACGGCGCAGGGGTTGCTCCGTGCCGAGCTGGCGGTAGGTCCTCTTTCCCACACCGGCTACGGCATCCCGCTACGACAACGGTGCCTGGCCACAGACGTAGAACATGCCATGCCGGATTCCGGTGACGAGCTCCTGAAAGTCGTGGATAGCGAGGCCAAAGATGAGGCCGAGCGCCGCGAGTCTCGTGTCCTGTATGAAGCCCTGCGTACGCGCAGGGATCAGATCGGGGCGGTGAATCAGATCCCGGCGCGCGACGAGAAGCTGTCGGAGCAGATCCTGAACCAGGCCCGCTCCCGCTCGGCCGAGATCAGCGCGGCCCGCCAGCGCTCCGCCTCGCAGGCCATCGAGGCCGCCTCAAAGCCGATCCCGTGGTGGCTGTGGCTGGCATGGCTGGTCGCCATCGCAGGCGTCATCCTCGCGTTCAAGCTCATGTCCTGATTGACCTTGCGGACAGCCCCATGGCAGTCTGAACGGTCCGCCGCGGTGCTGGCACGACTCCACTGGTCCTCGAGAGTACATGAGATAGAACCAACCGCGTGAAGACGTATCTCGACCTCCTGGCCCGCGTGCTCGAGGATGGCCGCCCCCGCAAGGATCGTACCGGCATCGGCACCCATGGCGTCTTCGGGCACCAGATGCGCTTCGATCTCCGGCCCGCCCGCGATGACAGCGACCGGATGCGGCGCGGGTTCCCGCTGCTGACCACCAAGAAGGTGCACGTCAAATCGATCATCTACGAGCTCTTGTGGTTCCTCCAAGGCCGTACCGACAACCAATGGCTGATCGAGCACGGGGTGACCATCTGGAACGAGTGGGCGGACGCGGAATCGTGCGCGCGCTTCGGCCGCCAGCCCGGCGACCTCGGTCCTGTCTATGGGCACCAATGGCGCAATTTCGGCGCCTCCAAGCGTGCGGATGGCACCTTCAACCAGGATGGTGTCGATCAGATGCGGCGGATGCTGGCCGAGATCGCCCGCAATCCTGCCAGCCGCCGGCTGATCATCACCGGCTGGAACCCCGCAGAGGCCGATCAGGTAGCGCTGCCACCCTGCCACACGCTTTTCCAGTTCTACGTCCAGGATGGCGAGCTGAGCTGCCAGCTGTACCAGCGCAGCGCCGATATTTTCCTCGGGGTGCCCTTCAACATCGCCAGTTACAGCCTGCTGACGATGATGATCGCCCAGGTCTGCCAGCTGACCCCCGGCGAGTTCGTGCACACCATCGGCGATGCCCATCTCTACAACAACCACCGTGAACAGGCGCGCCTGCAGCTGACGCGCGAGCCGCGTCCCCTGCCCCGTCTGCGTCTCAATCCGGCGGTGACCGACCTCTTCGCCTTCGATTTCGGCGATATCGCCGTGGAGGGATACGACCCCCATCCGGGCATCAAGGCGGCGGTCGCGATCTGAGCCCGACCGCAGTCACCGGTCGGGGCCGGTTCACCCGGCGGTGGTGCGGGTCTTCTTGAACCCACCAGCGGCATGCCGGCTCCGTCACGCGCGTATGCTTGCCGTTCCCGGTTCTCCTGCCATGACAGCGCATGCCCGCCATGGCCCCGCCCTTGTCCCTCATCGCCGCGATGTCGCGCAACCGCGTGATCGGCGATCACGGCTCACTCCCCTGGAAGGAACCGGAGGATCTGCGCCATTTCAAGCGCCTCTCGGCCGGTCATGCCGTCATCATGGGGCGCCGGACCGCACAGTCCCTGGGGTTCAAGCCGCTGAAGGGACGGCGCAACCTGGTCATTTCGCGCAGTGCCGGGCTGTCGCTGCCGGGCTTCGAGGTGAGCGGCGATCTCGCCGGCGCGATTCAAGCGGCACGCACCACCGATGCGGAGCCGATGATCATCGGCGGCGCCGAGATCTACCGCCTCGCGCTGCCCCTGGTGACGATAATGTACCTGACCGAGATCCAGCGCGAGTGCAGCGGCGACGCGCATTTCCCGGAGTTCGATGAGCAGGACTGGCTGGAGCGCGAACGCAGCCAGTCCGGTGCCCTGGTTTTCCGTACCCTGGTGCGCAGGACGCCTACCATCCCCGCTCCCCAGCCCTCGCACGGTGATCCATGAACCGCTCCTCGCACCGCCATCCGCAGCACCTGCCGACCGCCACCCTGGGCAAGCGCCGCAAGGCCTCCTTCACCTACAAGCCGGAACTGCTCGAGGCGGTGCCGCTGACGCTGAAGCGCGACTTCGTCATCGACACCATGTGGGTGTCCAACAACTGCCTGCGCTTCACCAGCCTCTGCCCGGTGACCGGGCAACCCGATTGGGCGGAGATCTACCTCAACTACATCCCTGCGCTGCTGCTGGTGGAGAGCAAATCGCTGAAGGAGTACCTCGGGGGGTTCCGCATGCATGGCGACTTCCATGAGGACGTCTGCCGGGTCATCTGCGACGACCTCGCCCGCCTGCTGGCGCCGCGCTACCTCGAAGTGCTCGGTCATTTCGACAGCCGCGGGTCGATCGCGATCTGGCCCTATGTCCAATATGCCCGGCCCGGCGATGATCTCGCGACGCGCCTGCTGGAAAGCCGCCTGCTCGGCTATGCACCAGGCCGCTATGCGCCTGGGCCGGGCAGCCGATCGCCCTGACCCACGCCCCACGCGCACCGCACGCCCGCTGCTCAGAGGATCTCGCGTACCAGCTTGTGGATCTGCTCCAGGCGGAAGGGCTTGGCCAGCACCGGCACGCCTGACTGCGCGGCGAGCTTCGACAGGGTGTGGCTGTCGTTGTCACCGGTGATCAGGGCGACATGCCCCCCCAGAGCGGGCTGGCGCGCCACCAGGCGGTGGAGCAGATCGATGCCGTTGGCACCGTTGAGATGGACATCGGCGATGACCGCACGGATGGCGTGCTGCTCGATCGATGTCAGCGCGGCGGCCATCGACGAGACCACCACTACCGCGAGGCCGGCATCGCTGAGGCAGTCCTCGAGCAGCTCGGTGATCATCGGATTGTCATCGACGATCAGCACCGCGCCGCTGGGCGCCTGGCTGAGCTCGTTGCCGAGGTTCAGCGGCATCTCGACCGGGGCGGGCAGGGTGACGGCGCAGCAGGCGCCGGGGGTGCCATCCTGGCGCAGATTGAGATCGATGGTGCCGTCCTGCTCGCGCAGCAGCGCCGATGAGATGGCCAGACCCAGGCCCCGCCGGCCGAGATGCGCGCGGGTGGTGAAGAAGGGGCGCACCGCCCCGCGAATCACCTCGTCGCTCGGCGTCTCGCCATTGTTCTCGATCATCAGCCTGATGCGCTCCCCGCTGGTCTGGGCGCTGAACCAGCAGGTCGACGCACCGGCGAGCCGGGCATTGTCGAGGATCTGCTCGAAGACGCGCGCGAGCGACCGCGGGGCGGCGAGCACCGGGGGGATATGACCGAGCACGATGCACTCAGGCGGGACGATGTCGCTGGCCTGCAGCCGCGCCAGTGCCTGGGCGAGGGCCTGCTCGCTCTGGTAGGGAAGCGCGGTCTCGTCCAGGGGCGCAGCGAGGTTGCGCAGCTGCTCGACCAAGCCGCGGCAGCGCTCGACCTCGCGCAGGATGACCTCGAGGCGCTGCGAGGAGTCGGCATCGGCGACGAGATTGCGCTGCATCCGCTGGGCGTAGCCGAGGATGGCGGCGAGTGGATTGTTGAGCTCATGGGCCAGGCCGCGGGCGATCTGCGACACCGCGCCCTGGGTCTCGAGTCGGACCAGCTCGTGCTGCTTCTCCTTCAGCTGCTCGAGGGTCAGGCGCAGATGCGCGGTGCGCTCCTCGACCATGCGCTCGAGCTGCAGATTGAGCGATTCGAGGGCGGCATTGCGGCTCGACAGCTCCTGTCCGAGCTGGCGATTGTGGCGGCGCAGCAGCGATGTCTCGCCACCCTGGTTGAGCAGCGCCATCAGGTGCTCGGTCGACCAGGGCTTGACCAGGAAGGCGTCGATCAGTCCATGATTGATCGCATTGACGGCGAAATCGAGGTCGGCGGCACCGGTGAAGATGATGCGGAAGCAATCCGGATCGCGTTCGCGCAGTTCGGCGAGGAAGTCCAGGCCCTTCGGTTCATTCAGCCCGAGATGCTGATCGACCAGCGCGACATCCGCGTCGTCGAGGGCGAGGGCGGAGCGCGCCTCGGCGGTGGTCGAGCAGGTGCGCAGCGAGAACTGGGCGCCCAGGTCGAGGCGCGTGAGCGCCTTGAGCACGTTGATGTCGTCGTCGACCACCATGATGACGACCGCCGGCGAGGTCATGGCGGCAGCCGCGGGGAACCGAGATGCGGATGTTCGCCGGAGGGCGACTCCTCCGACTGGTCGAGGGGGATCGCCGTCATCACCAGGCCGCGATCGCCCAGCGACATGATCTCGAAACGCATCGGCCCGAGCGGACCATGGACCATCAGCGACGAGCCTTCCTTGAAGGCGCCCGCGCTCCAGGCCCAGAAGGGCTCGGGCAGGCTGGCATTGGCCGATTCGCCGGGAAGCAGGCCGGGGAAGATCCGCCGCGCCATGTCGTTGGCCAGCGCCACCTGGCCATCAGGGGCGACGCCGATGACCGCGACCGGCAGGCCGTCCAGGACCTCCTGGCTGAGCGTCAGGGCGCGGTTGCGCAGCTCGAGCGCCTCGGTGCGGCTGGCGACCATCAGCTCGAGCTCGGCATTGAAGCGCTTGAGCTGGCCGTTCTGCTCCTCCGAGCGCTGGTTGAGCAGGCGGTTGTGGCGCATCAGCTGGCAGCGTTCGACGCCATGGCGGACCGCGAGCAGCAGCTCATCGTCATTCCACGGCTTGGTCAGGAAGCGGTAGACCTCACCGGCATTGACGGCGGAGCGGATCAGCTCGACATCGATATGGCCGCTGAAGAGGATGCGGCTGGTGTCCGGACTGCGCAGCCGTGCCGCCCGCAGCAGCTCGGCACCCCCCATGCCGGCCATGTGGTAGTCGCTCAGGATCACCGCTGTCGCCGCCTGGTCCAGCAGCTCCAACGCCTCCTTCCCGGTGCTGGCGACCACCAGCGCGTACGGTTCGAAGGCCAGCAGACGGGCCAGGGAACGCAGGATGGGCGGCTCGTCATCGACGAGCAGGACGCGTTCCTTCACTGCCTGCCATCCGTCCAGCCGCTGATCTCCACCGCGAAGCGCGCCCCGCCCAATTCGGCGCTCTCCTCGCAGCGGATGTCGCCGCCATGGTTGCGCGCGATCTGCGCGGCGATCGCCAGCCCCAGGCCGGTGCCGCTGCTCTTGGTGGTGAAGAAGGGGGTGAAGATCTGGGCGCGCAGCGCCGGGTCGACGCCCGGACCGCTGTCCTCGACCGCGATGGAGGTGCGGCCATCGGCCTGCTGCGAGCGCACCAGGATGGTGCCGCCCTTATCGCCGAGGGCCTGGATGGCATTGTGGATGAGGTTGATGATCAGCTGGATGATCTGTGAACGGACCATCAGCATGGCTTCAGGCGCAGCGAGCGCATCGCGTACGGTGAAGCGGTGCTTGAGCTGGTGCGAGAGCACGGTCAGCGCGCTGCGCACGCAGCCATCCGGTATCCCCTGCTCGCAGGACATCGAGGTGCGGCACAGGGTCTTGAGGTCGTTGACCACGTCCTTCAGGTGGTTGGCGCCCTGGCGGGTCTCCTCGATCAGATCGGTGAGATCATTGCGGATGAAGTCCCAGCGCACCAGCTGCAAGCGCTCCTGCCAGCGCAGGCGTGCGCCGGGCTCGATGTCCTTCTCGGCATCGCCGATGAGCTCGCAGAGGATCTGCGAATAGCGGCGCAGGGTATTGAGGTTGCTCGAGATGTAGCCGATCGGATTGTTCAGCTCATGGGCGATGCCGGCGGTGAGCTCGCCAAGATTGCACATCTTGTCGCGATGGATCGATTCGGTGTCGAAGACGCGGGCGACGGCGACGTTGGATGTGGGTTTCTCGACCATCGCCTACTCCTCCGGTGGTCCCGTGACGCGCGATCGGAAGGGTCGTCTCAGCCTGACCGCTCGCAGCACGGTGGAACGCGCATGCTGCTCAGCCGATCTTCTTCAGGCTGACCTCGAGGCAGAACTTGCCGAACTCGCTGGCGAATGACACCACCAGGCACGGCACCGATTTGTTCTGGGCGGTGATGTAGCTGCGCCCGGTGACGATCTTGGGCAGCCCGATCTCGAATTTGTAGCCCTTCTGGATGAGGCGGTTCTTGGCGTCGCCGGCGATGATATTGGTCAGTTCGCCGACCCCGTCCACCACACCGGCGGTGATCGAGGTGATCTCCTCGCCGATGAACTTGCTCACCGTGCGCACCGCGACCTGCTCAGGGAAGTTGAGCACCACCGCCCCGGTGGCTTCTCCGCCCAGGCCGATGATGCCACTGACCCCATAGACCTCCTCGCCATCGCCTTTGAGGAAGACCCGATCGCGCACCGGTGTCACCCCGCACATCGTCTGGAAGGTGTGGATGGTGGCTTCGATGAAGGGATTTATGTAATCGACATTGATACCGCGGCTCATGGTCCATCCAGGATGAGGGTATCAAAGGGTACCCCAGGAGGCGGAGAGCCGCAAGTGGTACACGCAGGACCACTCGCCTGCGGCGCGCAGTCACGATTGGGCCCGCGACAGCGGCCGGCGGCATGCCAGGAATGGCCAGAGGATTGCCCAGGCACCGGCGGCCGTCACGCTGCGGCCATGGGCATCGTCCTGGGCATCGAGAGCAGTTGCGACGACACCGCCACCGCCCTGTTGCGCGATGGTCAGGAGCTGCTGGGCGAGGCGGTGGCCAGCCAGGCCGACGATTTCGCCGTCTGGGGAGGGGTGGTGCCGGAGATCGCCGCGCGTGGCCATGTCGCAGCCCTGCCGGGGCTGGTCGAACGGGTGTTGGAGCAGGCCGGGCTGGCGCTGTCGCAGGTGGAAGCCGTCGCGGTGGGCGCCTGGCCGGGCCTGATCGGGAGCCTGCTCTGCGGCGTGACCGCCGCGAAGGTCATCGCGGCGCGCCTGCGCATCCCGCTGATCGCGGTCGACCATATCCAGGCCCACCTCGCTGCCGTGCACCTGGGCGGGACGCCGGTGCGCTATCCCCTGGTCGGGCTCGTCGCATCAGGCGGACACAGCCATATCTACCGCTGCCTGGCACCCGGGCGCATGGAACTCCTCGGCGGGACCATCGATGACGCAGCCGGCGAGGCCTTCGACAAGGCCGCCGCGATGCTCGAACTGCCCTATCCGGGAGGGCCATCCATCGACCGCATGGCCACTAGCGGCTCGTCCGCCGCCTTCGATCTGCCGCGCAGCTTCATCCATGATGATACCATCCGGCTGAGCTTCGCCGGCCTGAAGACCGCCCTGCTCTACCAGGTCCGCGGCCCGCTCGGGCGCGATGCGTTGAGCCTGGATGACGCCGGTGTACGCGATGCCTGCGCCAGCTTCCAGTCGGCAGTGGTGGACTGCCTGGTCGCCAAGCTGCTGCTGGCGGCACGTCAGCAGGGCGTCACGTCCATCGCCGTGGGTGGCGGGGTGGCCTGCAATCGTGCCCTGCGCCAGCGCCTGGCAGGCGAGGCTGACCGTCAGGGTCTGACGGTGCACCTGCCGGCACCGCGCCATTGCGCCGATAACGCGGCGATGATCGCGGTGCTAGGGCACCATCTGCTCGAGCGTGGCGAGATCAGCGGGTATGACGTCGTCCCCCTGCCTACCGGTCGGGCAGGGCCCCGGGCAGTGCGCCGGGGTTAAACACCGCAACCCCGAGGTCATCCTCGAGGTCGTGGAAGGAACAGCGGGCGCCACCGTCAGCGGCGGCCAGCTCAGAGCTTCTTGTCGGCCTCAGCCGCGGCGGCGTACTTGCCGGGATCCTTGGCGATCTTCGCAGCGCAGTTATTGCAGCAGGCGCCGATGTGGACCGTCTTGCCCGACGCGTCGGTGGCGGTGATGGCCGGAACCGAGGGGTCGATCGGCTTGCCGCTGTTCGGGCAGACCGTGTTGTCGGCCTTGACAGGATCATCGGCGGAGGCGTTGACGGCTCCGGCGAGGCTGAGGACGGCACCGAAAGCCAGGACGAGCAGGTAACGCATGGAATTCTCCTAGGTGTGACTAATCAGTAAGGTTAGCGATGGCTGGGCTGTTTCAACAACAACCGTCGATCAGCTCTCTGCGGCATCTAAGACGAGGCGGGCAAGTCACTTGGGCTGGAAAGCGCGGCGGACATACTTGAGCAGCTGGGCCTCGGTCATGGCCTGGATCTGGTATTCGCGGGCATTGTCCTGGTCCTTGTCGGAACGGTCGCCCGCGATCAGGTAGTCCACTCCAGGGCTGAGCTTGTCCCGCACGATGCCACCCGTCTGGCGGATGAACATCTCCAGGTCCTCTTTGTTGTGGGTCTTGAATTCGCCGGAGACGAAGAAGACCTTGGGGCGCTTGGTGCTGAACACCGGATTGCCGATGTAATCCTCCTTGGACAGCGGGAACCGCTTGGGATCGATCACATTCAGCACCCGGCAGGTGGAGATCTGCGCCTGGGTCTGGACCACTTCGACCAGGCCCTTATCGACGTACTTGCCATGATCGTACTGGAAGACTTCGAAGACCAGACCGGGCGTGACGCGGTCGGCCGAGCCGAGGTTGATGACCAGATGCGGTGAATCCGGGCTGACTTCGAGGACCTGGCCTTCGGGTTCCAGGTCCTTGAGCCAATGCAGTTCCAGCTCCAGCAGGCTGCGGATGCGGTCTTCGAGCTGGCCGATGCGCGTCGCACGGCGGCTGTAATCCTCGCGGTTGGCCTTCTCGGCCTTGTCCTTCTCCTTGGTCAGCAGGTCGAGCTGCTCGCTCAGTCGCTTGCTGTCCTCCTGGAGCTGGGCCTCCTGGTCATTGATGCGCTTGAGCACCGCCTGGAGCTCGTCCTGGCGATTCTTGATCTGGGCTTCGAGCAGGGTGTACTTCTGCCGCACGTCGCTCTCATGCTCGGCGCGCAGGGACTCCATGGTCTTCACTGACATCGCGATGGAATCGCGTGCGACCACCCAATCGCTGTCGTTCAGCGGCTTGCCATCCAGGGTCTTGTTGTCGGGGGTGGACACGCCAGCCAGCACCTTGTTGCCGTTCATGTAGTAGCGGTATTGGTTGAGCGCCAGGTCGTCGCGGAAGAGCTCGCGCTTGCGTACCTGGATCGCATTCTCCGCATTGGCGATCTTGCGCAGCTCCTCGGCCTCGTCGGACTTGAGCTTGGTCAGGGTCGCCTTGCCGGCGGCGCCCTCACCGGTACCGCCCTCGAGCATCTCGGTGATCTGCGTGCTCTCATGGATGACCAGGAAGGTGAACACCAGGGTGAACACCACCAGCAGGACCAAGCCGCTGATCATCATCGGATGAATGCGATAGTTGGACACGGGGCGCTCCTTACTTTCCGCCAGAGGTCTGAGGCAGGCGGAAGAGCTGGCTCTCGATGAGCTGCTCCTCGCTGAGGATGCTGATGCCGAGCTTGATCGCCTGCTGCAGTGACGGATCGCACCGATCGCCGGCGACCAGGAAATCGGTGTTGGTCGTCAGCTCCTCATCGTAGCGGCCGCCGGATTCGAGGATGAAGCGCTTGAGCTCATCCTTGCTGAAATGGTTGAAATCCCCGCGCACGGCGAAGCCGCGGATCTTGAACGGATCATAGACCGGATTGGCCAGCTGATCATTGACGATGATCGGATCGTTGCCGTCATTCTCGGAAAGCACGCGGGCGACGGCGACCTGCTCGTCGACCTTGGTGACCTCGATGACGCCCTTGATGACGTTCTTGCCGCCATGGCGGTTGAACACCGAGAAGCGCGTCCCGAGGCGCAGATTCTCGCGATGGCCGCGATTGATGACGACGAAGCCATCCGCCGCCTGGCTCTCGATGATCTGACCGTCGCTGCGCAGCTCCTTGGCATCGACTTCGCGCTGCTGGGTCAGCTCGCGCACGCGGTCCTCGAGCTCGGCGACGCGCACATCCAGGTCGGCATTCGCCTGGCGGCCCTTCTTCTTGACCGACTCGATATCCTGGGAGAGGGCCTCGATCTTCTGGCGCAATCCGGCGCGCTTCTCGTCGAAATCGCGTTCGTTGGTCATGGCGCGCTGCTCTTCCTGACCGAGCTCCTGGCGCCGGTCCTTGGCGTCCTTCAGCAGGCCGAGATAGGTGCTCTGCTCCTTGTCGATGGCATCCGAGATGGCCTTGAGGTGCTGCTTGTTGGTCTCCACCAGGCGATTGACGTCTTCGATGGTCTGCTTATCCGAGGTGTCGAGACTGGCGGCGAGGGTGCGCTTCATCTGGATCTGGGTTTCCAGGGGCTGGATCTCGGAGGTCAGCTTGCCCTCATAGGCACGCAGATCCTTGATCGAGCCTTGCAGGTGGACGTACTGCTCGCGGTAGGCCGCCTTCACCGCATGGTGATAGATGAAGAGGCCGAAGGTGACGCCGGTGGCGAGGGCGAAGATGATGAAAAGCCCGACCATCCATCCCGGTGTGCGTGGTTGCTGGCTGTAGTCCATGGACAAGACCCCTTGCATTGACCGGTACGGTGCAGCGCCGGGCCACCGTAGGTCCATGGCAGGGACCCACAATTCGCGGATCCACGCATCCAGCCCCCGTGTGTCAGTAGGGAGCGCTGTGGCCATATGCCCAAACGCCTTGGCAGGGAAGAACTTGCTACCAGGCCACCGGCCACTGGCCGGGTCTGGTCAGCGCTCTCGATGCCCCGCAGCGGACATCGAAGGCGGCTCTGCGAGCGCCCCCCGCATACCGGTTGGCAGACCACCGCACGGGAAAAACTGTCTAGGTGCGCAATAATTGAGCGGAAAAATGACCGCCTGCGTACGGTTACAGCAGTTCGAATGATGCAACAAGGCCAAGACCAGAGGCGCAGTTTATTATCTAACATCTTATTATAAAACAATTTACGATGTTATGTCGGGGCCTCTCGCATATTTGGGCGAGGCGTTTGCCAAGAGGAGATGCCCATGCGTCATTCCCAGCACGGGTTCTCACCGCGAAGGATCTCTGTCCATGCGTCGTCTGGTCCTCATGTCCTGCGCCACCGTCATGCTGCTATGCGGTGCCAGTACTTGGGCTCAAGACACCCCTGGCTCAGCGGCTCCGGTGACCCCGGCCGCGGCCCCGGCTGCCTCCGCCGCGGCTCCGGCACCCGCTGACAAGCCCAAGACGGTCGAGGAGCGCCT
>PLEW01000045.1 GCA_003136555.1 Planctomycetota bacterium
TCGGTGATGTGCAGCAGGCCGTCCAGGCCGCCGAGATCGATGAAGGCGCCGAAATCGGTGATGTTCTTGACGATGCCTTCGCGCAGGTCGCCGACGTGCAGCTCCTTGACCAGGTTCTCGCGGTTGCGCTTGCGCTCCTCCTCGAGGACCTTGCGCCGGCTGACGACGATGTTCTTGCGCTCGGCATCGATCTTGATGATCTCGGCCTCGACCACCTGGCCGATGTACTCGCCGACGTCGGGGGCACGGCGCAGATCGACCTGGGAGGCGGGCAGGAACACCGGCACACCGATGTCGACCAGGAGGCCGCCCTTGATCTTGCGCAGCACCTTGCCGCGCACGATGTCGCCTTCCTTGTTGTTGCCCAGGACCTGGTTCCAGCCGATCTCGAGGTCGGCCTGCCTCTTGGAGAGGATCATCTCGCCGTTGGGCATGATCTCGACGATCATGACCTGGACCTTGTTGCCGATCTTGCCTTCGTCGTCGTTGAATTCCTCGCGCGGGACGTAGCCCTCGCTCTTGTAGCCGATGTCGATGACCATGTCATCGTTGTGCTCGGAGACGATGAAGCCGGTGACGATGGCGCGCAGGCCGAAGCGGCTGCGGTCGCCATCGAGGTTGGCGAGCAGGGACTGCTCGACCTCGGTACCGAGGGCTGCTTCGAGTTCGGCGGCCATCAGCACGTCGTCGACGACGTTGATGCGTTCACGCTTAGGGAGTGACATGGGGGTGCTGCTTCGCCTGCAGAGCCATGCTCCATCGCCTCGCAGGCGGGGACGCAGGTGGCGCGCTGGCAGGGGTTACGGCTGGGGGCCAGCCTGGGACGGCACCGCCGGCCCTGGACCATCCAGTGCCGTAACGGGCGGAGCGCAGCAGGGTAAGGGGAAACGACGGGAGTCAATGCCGGCCCGTCGATGCCGGTACGCTCAGCGGTCGAGGTGGCGGCGCAGCGCGTTGAACACGTCCTGGGTGGTGGCGGCTGCAAACAGGCTCGCCATCGCCTCCTCGTCCAGGATCAGCCCGGCCAGCTCGCGATAGACCTGGAGGTACAGGCGATCCTCGTAGGGCGGGCTGGCGAGCAGGAAGAACAGCCGCGTCGGCTCGCCGTCGAGGCTGGCGAAGTACACCCCGTCGCCCTGGGCGCGCGCCAGCCCCATGATGAAGCTCTTCGCCTGCATGGTGCGCACATGGGGGATGGCGATGCCGCTGGCCACCGCCGTGGAGGCCTTGCGCTCGCGGTTGACCAGGTCGCGCAGGAACTTGCTCGCATTGCCGATCTGCCCGGAGCGGCTGAACAATTCGCTGAGCTCCCCCATCACCGCCTCCTTCTCGCGGTTGAGGCGGTTGCGCGCCTGCGCCTCCTCCTCTCCCTCGGGAGCCGAGCTGGCGCGGGTGGAGAGAGCCAGGTTGATGCATTCCGGCCGGAGGAAGCGCAGCGCGTTCACACGTCGACTCGCAGGATGTCGCTGCTTCGGTCCACCGGGGCATCGTCGACACCGCACGCCGGCGCACAAGACCACGGCAGGTCAGGCGGGCAGCGTACGCCGGCGTTTCAGTGCTTGGGGTCCAGGGCCGGCTGGCTGTGGCGGTCGACCGGGCTGTCGAGACTGGGCGTGCCCTCGCCGTGGAAATCCTGGTCATAGACCACTTCGCGGGCCTTGCCGACGTCATCGAAGAAGATGGTGATGGTCTTGCTCTCCACCCACCAGTCCATGCTCTTGGCGTGCAGCGAGGCGAGCGCCGCCTTCGGCGGGATGGGATCCTTCAGCCGTTCCAGCCGGGCGCGCCGCCGCGGCCTGTCCTCGGTCGCGCTGCGGCCATGCAGCACCAGGCTGGTGAAGCGCTGCTTGATCAGCCCGGCTGGCACGATCGTCGCGACCACCACCGCCTCCATCTCGTCGGCCCAGCCGGCATGGGGTTTCCAACCCGTCGAGGTCTGGATATCCCCGGCGAAATCCTCCATGTCATGCATCTTCACCATGAACGACACCAGGGTCGGATGCGCCGGATCGAGGGGCTGGCGCACCACCTCGACACCGGTCGGCGACATCAAACCGCGGAAGCCGATCATCGGCAGCTGCGTCGCGCGCGTGTCGAATATGACGTGCAGCGGGTCAGCCGCCTCCGCGCCCGCGACGAACAGCACCCGGCTGAGCTGGGCATGTGCCGTGCCCGGCAGGGGCGACTGCCAATAGCTGACGTGGTCGCACAGCGTGCGCACCTTCTCGTAGAGGATCTCCACCCCGCCGAGCAGGGTGCTGGGGTCCTTGTCCGCAAGGCTGAAGCTGCCGCCGCGCCCGGCGTTGACGGTGGTCATCGCGGGCACCAGGTGGTTGCCGGCGGCCGGGTCCGCGGCAGCGGTCGCAGGCACGACCGGCGGCGCGTCGCCGGTCGGCGACGCGGTCGGCGCGGGTGGATGCTGATCCGACGCCTCGCCCTCGGCGGCAGCGAGCGCTGCCGGGCGCAGCAGGGCTGAGCACAGGAGGCAGAGGAGCGCTGGAATCAGCGCACGCAGGGGCGATTGATGCACAGGCGGCTCGCGCGACGCTTCCACCAGGACGGCGGAAGGCAGTTGGGATCAGTGACCGGAGGTACCCGTATCAGGCTGGGACTCGGTCGTAGCGCTTTCCGGCGCTGCGGAAGCGCCATCGGCCAGATGCTCGACCTTCTCCTTCAGCAGACGACCCACCTTGAACTTGACCACCACCCGGCTCTTCACCGGAACCTTCTCCAAGGTCTTGGGGTTGAGTGCGGTACGCGCCTTGCGCGTGACCGTCTCGAAGACGCCGAAATCGCGGAACTCCAGGCGATTGCCCTTCGCGAGTTCTGCGACCACCTCATCGAGGAACGCCTGGACGACTTGCAAAGTCTGAACTTGGCCGAGACCGAAACGTTCAGCGATGCGTTCGGCGATGGTCCGCTTGGCGATAGTCTCCCGTGGCATGGTAGCTCCTCATGCAGTTCTGGATTGGCACCCTTATAAACCCTTGCAGGCGACAGGGCAAGGTGAACCTTGATGGTGAACCAAGCAGCACGCCATGCGCTGGTTGGCAGGCCCCCAGGGGGTATTCTCACCCCCTGTTCCGACCATATCGTGCGCGAAACTACGGACATTTCATGCCGACCCCCGTCGCCATCACCAGCCTGATCACCGCCATGAGCGGGGTCTACCGAGGCGGACCCGACGCCATCGAGCTCCTGATCACCGCCTTCCTGGCCGGTGGACATGTCCTGATCGAGGACATCCCTGGGGTCGGCAAGACCACGCTTGCCAGGGCTTTAGCGCAGAGCATCGGGGGCTCGTTCCGGCGTCTGCAGTGCACTCCCGATCTGATGCCGACCGATGTCACCGGGGTGTCGATCTATGACGAGCGGGAGCGCAGCTTCCTGTTCCACCCCGGTCCGGTGTTCTGCGACGTCCTGCTCGCCGACGAGCTCAATCGCACGCCGCCGCGCACCCAATCAGCCCTGCTCGAGGCGCTCAGCGAGGGGCAGGTGACCGTCGAAGGCACCGCCAAGCCCCTGTCGCCCCTCTTCTTCTGCGTCGCCACCCAGAATCCGCTCGACCATATCGGCACCTACCCGTTGCCGGACAGCCAGCGCGACCGCTTCCTGCTCAGCTACCGCCTCGGCTATCCCGACCAGGTCAAGGAGCTGGAGCTGCTGCAGCACGACGGTGCCGAAGGCGATCTCGCCCGCCTGGCGGTGAGCGTCGATCCCGTGAGCACCAGGAGCCTGCGCGCGCAGGCACGTACGGTGACCCTGGAGGACAGCGTGCGACGCTACCTGCTCGAGCTGGTGCGCGCCACGCGCGCCGCCAGGGCGCTGGTCCAGGGTGCTAGTCCGCGCGCGGGACTGGGCTTGCAGCGAGCCGCCCAGGCACGCGCGCTGATCAAGGGCCGCACCTACGTGATTCCCGATGACATCCAGGCGCTGGCGGTCCCGGCCCTCAGCCACCGGGTCACCGCGCGCGCCGGTCAGCAGTCGGAGACCGTGATCGGCAACCTGCTCGAGACCGTCCCGGTTCCGCGATGACCGCCCTGGCCAAGCTGCGCAGCGCCGATGGGCCCGAGCATCACCTCGGCGATGGCGCGCTGCCCGACAGCCCTGCTCCCGTCCGCCTCGGCCGCCCGCCGCGGGCGCATACCAGCCACCTCACCGTGCTCGGCTGGCTGGCGCTGGCGGATGCCGGCCTGCTGGCGACCACCACGCTGCTCGAGGCGCGTCCGCTCGGCGTCGCCCTGGCGCTCAGCCTGCTTGCCGCGCTCATCCTGGCCGGCTGGCGCTCACAGCGCGCACTCGCCAGCGTGCGCTCGACCTGGACGCTGCCGCCGCCGCCGCATGCCGGTGATGAGACCACCCTGGTCACCGCGCTGTCGGCAGCGGGCGGCGCGCCGCCGCTGCACGTGCGCGCCTTCTCGGCCATGACCCGGCGCTTCGAGATCATCGCCCGGCTGCCGGGCCTGGATGGGCAGCCGACGCGCATCCAGTGGTCGACGCGCTTCCCGCGCCGTGGCATGGTCAGCCTGCCGAGCGTGTCGGTGTCGACCGAGCAGCCTTTCGGCCTGGTGATCAGCACGCGCGCCGTCGGCGACCTCGCCGACCTCCTGGTCCTGCCTGCGCTCGGGCGCATCCGCCGCGATCTGCGCGCGCGCATCGACCAGTGGCTCGAGGCCCAGACCGCGACCACCGATCCCGGCGACGATGAGATCGCCCGCCTGCGCCCCTATCGCCCCGGCGACCATCCGCATCGGGTGCACTGGAAGGCCAGCGCGCGCCACCGCGGCCTCCTGGTGGCCGAACGCCACGCGCCCGGCACGCGCCGCCTGGCGCTGGTGATCGATACCGCCAGCGCTGGCGACTTCCGCCGGCTCGAGCGCATGATCTGCATCGCCGCCACCCTCACCGACTACCTGCTCAGCCTGGGCTGGAGCGTCAGCCTGCATGCGGGCTTCGCTCCGCATGGCCTGAGCGGCGAGCGCGCGCGCCTGTTCGAGGCCCTGGCGCTCGCCGGCGCGTGCAGCGACGAGGTGACCACCTTCATCCCCCCGCACCGCACGGTGCTGATCCTCAGCTTCGCTCCCCTGCCGCCGCAGGATCTGCGGCCGACGCCCCTGGCGCTGAGCCTGAGCGAATGCGAACGCCTGGTCCGCCTCCCGCGCCGGTTGCGCTGACCCTGGGGATGCCCGATGTCGAAGCCCGCCCAGCCGCAGCTCGCCGACCGCCCCCCGACGACGCATAGTCACGCTGCACGGCCCCGGCCCAGCAGCATGCGCCTACCCCCGATCACCACCCTCTCCGCCTGCCACCTGGCCTTCATGGTGATGGTGGCGATGTACCTGTGCGCCTTCCATGCCGCCAGCGAGGAGGCGGTGTGGACCATCCTTGCGGCGGCGTTCATCGCCGAGCTGATGCCGCGCCGCCTGCGCCAGTACCTGGTCAGCGAAGTCCTGCTGATCCTCAGCGGCTGCATCAGCTACTGGTGGCTGATCCCGCCTGGCAACCAGGATGCGATGCACGGCGCGGTCGGCATGGTGTTCGCCTACCTGGTGCTGATCCCCAGCGGACTCAGGCGGCTGCGCTGGCTGCTGATCCTGGCGATCATCGAGCTGGTGATCCTCGGCCGCACCGAGGATCGGCGCAGCTTCGGCATCTTCGAGCTCTCCGCCCTGCCGTTCGGCATCCTCGCCCTGGCGGTCGACAGCTGGCTGGTCGGAGCGGTGACCGCGCGCAGCGCCTCGCGTCTGCGCACCCGCTGGGGCAGCTCGCTGGTGCGCTGGGCGCTGCTGCCGGCGCTGGCGGCGATCGCCATCGGCATCGGCATCGGCGGCGGCGTGGTGCGCCACGCGGTGGTCAGCAACCAGTACCGTCTGACCCTGCCGCAGAGCGCCCAGCCCCTGGCCGGCATCCCACCCGCCGGCCTGGAGGCGACCATGCACATCGGCGACAACCCCAACGTGCAGCGCAATCCGGTGATCACCGCACGGCTGTCCTGGACCGAGGGTCCCGCCCCCAGCGGGCTGGTCTACCTGCGCGCGGCGGTGCTGTCGAACCTCCACATCGTGGGCAATACCCTCAGCTGGAGCATGCCCAGCGGCAAGGCCCTGGTGCCCGCCCCGCCGCCGAGCCGCACGCCCAGGCGCTGGGCGTGGGTGCTGCGCCTGCCTGGCGGCGGCGACGTGGTGATGCGCCCCGATGGCGGCGACAACGTCGATCTCAACGGACTGCTGACCGATGCCGACGGCAACATCTTCCGCCCGATGCTCGGCGAGGCGCCGCGCGCCTACCGTGCGGACTTCGATGACGGCCAGCTCGCCGCCGATCCCGCCGCGGCGGCGCGCTACCGCGACGTGCCGCCTGAGCTCGATTCGCTGCCGTGGAGCACCATCGAGGAGAAGCACTGGCGCGAGGTCAGCCCGGAACGCGCCGCCGAGCTGGTCTGCCAGATGCTGCGCGAGCGCTGCCGCTACGCGCTCGACGACCTGCCGCAACCCGCCGCCGGCGCCGGCGGCGTGCTGCGCACCTTCCTCTTCGGCGAGACGGCGGAGCGGCGCGGGCATTGCCAGTACTTCGCCACCTCGGCGGTGCTGCTGCTGCGGCGGGCCGGGGTGCAGGCGCGCTGCGTCGCCGGCTTCGCCTCCGACGAGCAGGGGCCGCAGATGGTGATCTTCCGCGCCCTGCATGCGCATGCCTGGCTGGAGATCGTCAACAGCAAGGGCAGCTGGCAGCGCATCGAGGCCACTCCCCCGGGCAGCCTGCCGCAACGCTCGGCCGGCATCGACGAGACGGACACCCTGCCGGCGCAGGGGCAGCTGCCCAAGGGCGTGAGCCTGCCGCCGTCCGTGGAGCCGGAGGCCGTCGAGGTCGACCTGCAGTGGTGGAACCTGACCCTGGGCGCGCTCGCGCTGCTGCTGGTCGGACTGCTGTGGTACATGCGCCGCAGCGCCGGCTGCGATGCGCGCCTGAGCGCATTGCAGCGCCAAAGCGACTCGCTGTTCCGCCTCGCCGCCACCTGCGGCCTGCCGGTGGGCCCGGCCACCACCCTCTCGCAGGTCGCGCATGCGCTCGAGGCCAGGACCGGCATCGATCTGTCGCTCCATCTCGATCAGCACCTGCGGGCGCGCTTCGGCAACGGGCCGATGCCCGAAGCGTGGCCGCTGAGCGAGCTGCGCAGCGCGGCGCGCGCGCGCGCCGCGCACGGGCGGGCGCGCAGCGGCAGCGCTCCAGAGGCGCGTTAGCGCCCGTACGTCATGCGGGGCATCAGCGGCTTCAGCCGCACAGCAGCCGGCGCAGCGCGGCATCATCGATCACCGCCACCCCCAGCTCCTTGGCCTTGTCGAGCTTGCTGCCGGCAGCCTCGCCGGCGACCACGTAGTCGGTGCGCTTGGAGACCGACCCGGTGCACACCCCGCCGGCGGCCTTGATCGCCGCCTCCGCTTCGGCGCGCGACCAGCCGCTGAGGGTGCCGGTGAGCACGAAGGTCTTGCCGGCGACCCCCGGCAGCGCAGTCGCCTCTTTGACCTGCTCATCCAACCGGACGCCGACCTTGGCCAGGCCATCGAGCACGGCGAGCATGGCCGGATTGGTCAGGGCCGCGAACACCATATCAGCAACCGTCTCATCGATCCCTGCAAGCGGAGCCACGCCAGCCTGGAGAATCGCCTTCTCAATCCCTTCCTTTTTTGCCTTCGCATCGCAATCCACGCCCAAGCGCCGGGCATAGCCCAGCAGGCTCTCCTTGAGGAAGTTCTTGCGGATGGTCAGGACCGCGCGCGGGTCGTCCGCGAGGTAGGAGATGGCGAATGCCTTCAGCCTGTCCCAGGAGGTGAAGCGAGCCGCGAGGTCCGCAGCGAGCTTTTCCCCGAGATTGGGCACCGCCAGCCCGGCCAGAACATGCGCCAGCCCTCTGGACTTGCTCTGCTCCAGGGCCGACATCAGGTTGGCTGCGCTCTTGGCGCCGAATGACCTCTTCACGCCGTTGACATCCGCCTCGACCTCGAGACCGGTGAGCTGCTCGGCGCGCAGATCATAGAGCTGGTCCGGGCGGATCACCCCCAGGCCGTCGACCAGTCGGTCGATGACCGCCGCTCCGAGTCCGCGGATGTCCATCGCACCGCGGCTACCGAAATGACGCAGGCGCTCCCGCACTTGATCGGGGCAGGAGGGATTGGCGCAGTAGTGGGAGACGTTCAGCTTGCCGCTCGGATCGCTGCGCTGCTCGCTCACCACGGCGCTACCGCAGGTCGGGCACCGCGTCGGCCAAGCGATCTGGGGGGCGCCTGGCGGCCGTCGGCTCAGATCGACAGCTACCACTTGCGGGATGATCTCGCCGGCCTTCTGGATCACCACCGTATCGCCGATGCGGATGTCCTTGGCGGCGATCTCGGCGAAGTTGTGCAGCGAGGCGCGCGCCACCGTGCTGCCGGAGATGAACACCGGCTCGAGCTCGGCGACCGGGGTCAGGCGGCCGGTCTTGCCCACCTGCACCACCACGCGCAGGAGCACAGTGGCCTTGCGTTCGGGCGGGAACTTGTAGGCGATGCCCCAGCGCGGGTGGTGCTCGGTCACCCCGAGGTCGCGGTAGCAGGCGGTGTCGTCGAGCTTGATCACCATGCCGTCGATGTCGTGGTCGAGGCTGCCACGCTGCTGGGCATAGGCCAGGCAGGCGGCGTAGGCCGCCGGCATGCCCTGCACCAAGCGGGCACCGGGATGAACGGCGAAGCCCTGGTTCGCCAGCCAGGCCAGCCGCTGCCACTGCGATGGCGGCAGCGCCATCTCGTGCAGGCCCGGCGGGATGGAATAGAGGAAGCTCGCCACCCCCTTGCCGCGCAGGGCCTCGGCATCCTTGCGCTTCATCAGCCCGGCGCAGCCGTTCCTGGGGTTGATCAACGCGCGCTCGCCCGCGGCCACCAGGATGCGGTTGAGCTGTGCGAACGCCGCATGAGGGAGGTAGAGCTCGCCGCGCACCTCGAAGGCGGCATGCTCGCGCACGCGCACCGGCACCGCCCCCGATTCGATCACCTGGCGGGTGATCTCGTCGCCGACCACCCCGTCACCTCGCGTCACCGCCCGCTCCAGCCGCCCGCCGGCATAGCTCACGCTCACCGACATGCCGTCGATCTTGGGCTCCAGGGTCAGCACCAATGGCGCGTCGTCGGCCAGGCCGAGATCCTTGCGCCGGGCCCGCTCCCAGGCCTCGAGCTTGCCCCAGGCGGTGCGGCGGCGCAGCTCGCGCTCGCTCGGCAGGCGCTCGGGTGCGACATCCTCGCCATCGACGGTGAAGAAGCCGGCCTCGGTGTTGGCCTTCTCCAGCGACAGCATCGGCTCGCGGTGCCGTACCGAGGCGAAACCCTCGCTGTGGTCGTCGCCGACGCGCCTGGTGACGCGCTCCTGCTCGCCGATGCCCAGCGCATCGGCGAGGGCATGGTAGCGGTCGACCAGCTCGTCGTACTCGGCATCGCTCAGCTCGGGCGCGGCCGCCTTGTAGTAGAGCTGGTCATGGCGGACGAGCTCGCCGGCGAGCTCCTCCAGCTGGCGCCGCTGCTGCGCTTTGCCCGGCGATGTCGAGGCGGATGGAGGGTGGCGCATGCGCGCA
This sequence comes from Planctomycetota bacterium, assembly GCA_003136555.1. GTDB lineage: Bacteria > Planctomycetota > UBA11346 > UBA11346 > UBA11346 > BOG-1363. The sequence goes on from PLEW01000045.1 coordinate 9,596, forward strand.
GGGTGCCGACACGCATCCCGATTCAAGCAGCGCGCTTGCGCGGCTGCGGTACTCCCGAGACTGCCCCCTGTGAGCGCCTTCGTCTACCTGGTGCGCTGCCGCGATGGCTCGCTGTACTGCGGCTGGACCGACGACCTCGTTCGCCGGCTGGCGCGCCACAACGCCGGCACCGGCGCCGCCTATACGCGCTCGCGCCGCCCGGTGGTGCTGGTCTACCACGAGCCCTATGCGGACAAACGCCAGGCGATGGCGCGTGAATACGCGATCAAGCGCCTCAGCCGCGCGGACAAGCTGCGCCTCCTGGCGCCCGCCCGGCTGCGTGCGCGCTGAGCCCCGGCGTACCGCCTTGGCCCTTGGCTCGTGGCATGCGGACGGCAGGGTGTGGCGATGAGCATCCAGGAGACCATCGCCCGGCTGGTGGCGGACTTCACCGCGGTCGCCGACTGGGAGTCGCGCTACAAGCTGATCATCGCCCGGGCGCGCCAGCTGCCGGCGATGCCGGAGGAGCTGAAGACCGAGGCCAACCAGGTGCGTGGCTGCGCGAGCATGGTGTGGATCCATGCTACCTGCGAGGAGGGCGTCGTCCGCTATGCCGCCGACAGCGACGCCCTGCTGGTCAAGGGGCTGGTGGCGATCATCCTCGAGGTCTACTCCGGCCACCCGCCGGCGGAGATCCTGCGCTCGCCGCCGACCTTCATCGAGCAGCTCGGGCTGAACGTGAACCTCTCCCCCAACCGCGCCAACGGCCTGACCGCGATGGTGCGCCAGGTGATGATCTACGCCCTGGCCTTCAGCGCCAAGGGCCAGGCCCGGCCGCCGAGCAGCCCCTGAGCTCGCCTGGCGCCGACCCCCCCCTTGGCGCAGCGGCTGAGGCGGCGAGACTGCGGCCATGCTCGATTACCAGATCATCCCGGCGCGAGTGGCGGATCGTCCTGCAGGCGCCGGCTGCTGGTGCCTGGTGCTGCACGGCCTGGGTGACAGCATGGAGGGCTGGAAGCCAGTGGCCCAGCTGCTTGGCATCGACAGCCTCGGGTATGTCTTCGCCAATGCCCCAGATGACTACCATGGCGGCTACAGCTGGTTCGACCTGTCGCAGGACTTCATCCCCGACCCCGGGCAGATCCGCCGCAGCCGGGCGGCTCTCGAGGAGCTGATCGGCCGGCTGCTGGGCGAATTGGGGATCCCCTCCGAGCAGCTGTTCCTGATGGGCTTCAGCCAAGGCAGCCTGATGTGCGTCGATGTCGCCCTGCGCTCATCCCACCGCTTCGCCGGGGTGATCGGCATCAGCGGCTTCATGGCCCTGCTCGAGGAGTTCCCCGCGGCCTTCTCCTCCGCCGGGCGCCAGGTCGAGCTGCTGCTCACCCATGGCCTTTTCGATCCCCTGATCCCCATCGCCTTCGCCCGCCGACAGCGCGACCAGCTGCGCGCCCTGGGTGTGACGCTGGACTGGCGCGAATACCCCAAGGAGCACACCCTCGACCGCACCCGCGAAGTCGGCGACATCCGCGCGTTCATCGCCGCGCATGGCGCGGTCGCGCCGCCTCCCCGGCGCTGAACGGCGGCGGGGAGGCAGCCTCCGGCGCCAGCTGCCCGGCGCGACTTCCTCCTTGACCTCCCCGCAAGCGCCTCACCCTCTGGCCCGAGAAGAGAGGATTCCCCATGAGCAGGCAATACAACAAGGTCGAGAAGCGTCGTCGCCGCGAGCGCCGCAACAAGCGCGCGAAGGACAAGCTCAAGACCGAGCTGGCTGCCAAGAAGAAGAAGTAGCCGGCCCTGGCAGCGTGGCTTGCCGCACATCCCGGTCGCATCGGCCGGGATGCGTCGTTTTTCAGCCCAGCTGCCCGCCTAGGCGCAGACAGCCCTGCCGAAGGCACCTGGTGGCCCGGCGGCGCCGAGCGGGGTTATCAGGGTGCGGCGACGGGGCGGCCGGCCGCGCCCGCACGGGACGCCACCAGGCCATCAGCGGCCGGATGCTGCGGTACTAGCAGGGAGAACGGGGCCTCCTCGGCATCGCCATACGGGCCGATGAAGGGATTCGCCGGTTCATGGCGCTCGAAGCAGCCGGACAGCAGCACGATCGAGAGAGCGAACAGGATCCACGCCCCGTGCCGCGCATGCCCGCTGGTTGGCGCCATGATCCATCCTCCGACGCGGGCGACCCTAGGCACCCTGGGCCAGGGAGCAACGATCTGTGCCGTACGCGTCGGCAGCTGTGCCACCTGGCGGCGGGCAAGCCCGGTCCGCTGGTCCTTGTGCCGCCGCGGTAGACGCGCACCCTGCAGCCATGATCCGTGGTCTGCGAGCAGCCGACACTGCCATCCTGCAACGGCTGTGCGCAGGCGATACCAGGCTGTTCCTGCGCCTGGGGGCGCTGCTGCAGCACCATCTCGCCTGCACCGAGGCGGCGCTTGAGGCCGCGCTGGCGAGCCCGCCCGGAAAGGCGCTCCTGCGCGATCGCCGGCTCAACCGCATCACCCCCGCGCTGTTCACCACCGTGGTCAGCGATTGCGGCGCCGATGGCATCGGCCTGATCCTGGTGGATGAGGCGCAGGGCGCCGATGCCGGCTGGCAGGTGATCGCCCTCGATGACGAGATCGGCAACCCCCTGGTGCCGGAGACCGAACCCGCCCTGCCCGGAGCCGAGCCGGCGCTCAGCACCTTGGCGGCATCCCTGACCCCGGCCCTGCGCGCCCCGGTCGAGGGCCTGCTGCAGGCGCGCGCCGACGACCAGCGCGCCGCCGCGCTCGAGCAGCTGCGCTATGCCATGCCGCCCCTGGCGGTGGTCAGCGACCTGATGCCGCTGCTGCTGGCCGATGGCGCCGAGCTGGTGCGCGAACGCACCATCGGGCTGATGGTCGCCGCCGGCGCGCATGTCGCGGTGATCGACCTGGTGCGCGCGCTGCAGCGCCGCGACGACGGCGGCCTGGCGCGCGCCTGCGAGGCGATCCCGAGCCTGAACGCCAGCCAGCGCGATCTCGCGATCTCGGCCCTGGCGGCGAGCGCCCAGCGCGGCTACATCACCCCCGGGGTGGTGGGCCTGTGCGAACGCCTGGCCGGGCACCTGGTCGGCTATCGCGGCCTCGAACGCCTGCTGGAGATGCTGCTGGCGACTCGCGTCAGCGTGCTGTCGCTGGTGCGCGCGCTGCAGGAGCATGACGTCGAGCTGATCATCAGCATGCTGCGCCGCCAATTCGGCCACGGGGCCGAGCTCGATGCCACCCTGCTGGTGCTGCTCGCCGCCCCCGGCCAGCAGGGCGATGATGCGCTGCTCGAGCGCGGGGTCGAGCTGCTGCTGTCCAGCGAGGAGGCGCCGCAGGAGCGCATGGCCCTGGCCAGCGCCCTGCGCCGCCTCGACACCGGGCATGCCCCGCCGCGCCTCGCCATGATGATCGCCGCGCGCGCCGCCTCGATCAGCCAGGCGCGCGAGACCAGCGTCCACTGGCTGATCGCCGAATGCTGCCGCGATGGCACGGTATCCGCCGCCACCGCCGAGCAGCTCGCCGTCGCCCTGCGCCGCCTGCTGCGCGACTCCCCGGGTCCGCACCTGGTGGCGGCGCTCGACCAGCAGCTGCCCGCGCTCATCCCCGCCAGCGATGCCGCGCGCGCCGCCCTGGTCGAGCCGCTGGTCGAAGTCATCGCGCGCTTCCGCGACGAGCGTTCGCGCGATCTGGTGGCCAACTGCCTGATCGGCATCGGCCAGCCGGCGACCGCGACCCTGTGGACGCTGCTCGAGGAGCACCCGCACCAGAATGTGCGCCTGCTGGCGACCGAGCTCCTGCCCATCCTGCTCGAGCACAGCGAGCCTGCACTCCGCCAGGCGGCGGCAGCGCGCCTGCTCAAGGGCCTGGAGCGCGCCGCCCAGGGCGTCGAGCGCGGGGCGCTGGTCACTGCTGCGGCCGCCCTGGCGATCAGCGCCGACGTGCCGCCGCAGGTCTCGATCATGGTAGATGCCGCCCTCACCGGCATGGGCGACTGGGGCATCGAGGCCCTCGGCCTGATCGCCTCCGGTGCGCACCTGAGCGATGCCCGGCGGGGCGAGATCATCGACCATCTGCTCGCCAAGCTCGGCGAGGACCTGCCCGATGCGCCGATGGAGCAGGTCACCAATGCCGCCACCGACGAGGTCACCTTCCTGCTCGATGACCGCCTCGGCGCGCACACCGAATCGGTGCCCCACCTGCTCAGCGCGCTGTGCCGGATCGGCTGCTGCGAGCTCCTGCCCGAGGAGCTGCTGCGCCGGCTGGTGCTGAAGCTCTGCCTGCAATGGCGCAAGGTCTCGACNNGCTCTCCCAGCTGGTCATCGCCCGCAGCCTGGCGCGGGTCTTCGTCACCGGCGATGGCCCCTACCTCTCGGATCTCGCCGGCAAGGCAGCAGAGCGGCTGATCCACCTGGCGGCCGACAAGTACTATGCCGATGATGAGCTGCCGGAGCTGGTCGAGACCATGGTCGATTACCTGGTCATCCCCCATCTGGGCGGCCGGGCGGAGGCGGTGCGCCGCCGACTGGTCAACCTGGTGAGCGCCCTGCGCGCGCACTGCACCAGCCGGGCGCGCGCCAAGCTGCGTGCCCTGATGCCCGACCTGGTGGCCGATCTGCAGGCGCGCCTGGACTGGACCTGAGGCCGGGCGGCCGGCGGCAAAGGGGCCGACGTAACGCGCGCGAGCGGCCGCGCAAAGGCAGGCGCAGGGCAGCAGGTTGGTTGCGTTCAGGTGCTGGCGGGCTGGACGTGCGCGCCGGCGAGCCGGTCGACGAATTGGTAGATGTCCTCCATGGTGCGCAACTTACGCGCTTCCTGCTCGGGGCATTTGACCTTGAAGGTCTTCTCCATCGCGGCGATGAGGTCGACGCTGTCCAGGCTGTCCATGTCCAGATCCTCGACCAGGCGGGCCGATGGGACCAGCCGCTCCGGCTCGATCTCGAACTCCTTGGCGATCGCAGCATTGACCTTGGAGATGATTTCATCGAGGGACATCGGCTGAGTTCCTTGCCAGCTGTTCGGGGACCCCCCCTGCGGCGGGGATTGGCTCTAGCCTTTTATGTATCGCGCCCGCTGGGCGCGACAAGGCCGAGCGTCGGGGTTCCAGGGGGGGGGTGAATCCCACCGCATGGACTGCTGCAGACGTGCCGCTACCCTGCCGCCGTGCCCGTCCCCCCTGTTGCCATTCCGGCCGCCACCATGGACAGCTGGCCGCCCGGGATGATCGCGGTGGTCCCGGTCTACAACCATGCCAGCACCGTGGCTGCGGTGGTCCATCAGCTGGTGGCGCTGGGCGCACCGGTGCTGGTGGTCGATGACGGTTCGACCGACGGCTCGGGTGCGGCCGCGGCGGCGGCCGGGGCTGAGGTGGAGCGCCTGGAAGCCAACCAGGGCAAGGGCGCGGCGCTGCGCCGGGCCTTCGCGCTGGCCAGCGCGCGCGGCTACCGCTCCTGCCTGAGCTGCGATGCCGACCTCCAGCACCCCCCGGAGGCGATCCAGGCGCTGATCGTGCATGCCCGCACCCTCAGCGATCCCCATACCATCGTGGTCGGCAGCCGTGAGATGTCCGGGGCGCCGCGGGTCAGCCGCTTCGGCCGCCGCTGGTCCGACCTGTGGACCTGGATCGCCTGCGGGGTGTGGCCCGGGGACAGCCAGTGCGGCCTGCGCATCTACCCGCTGCCGGACTGCACCCTCCTGCCGATCACCGCCCAGCGCTACGCCTTCGAGGTCGAGATCCTGGTGCGGGCGGTGTGGGCCGGGATGCGCATCGAGGCGGTCGACGTCCCGGTCGCCTACCCCAGCGGCCGCATCAGCCATTTCCGCGCCTGCGCCGACAATCGGCGCACGGCTGCCGCCTTCGCCCGCCTGGTCACCCGGCGGATGATCCCGCTGCCGCACCGCAGGCTGGTGGTGCGACCGCGCCTGAGCGTGCGCGAGATCGTGCTCGGCGGGCTGCAGCCCCTGCCGGCGGGGCTCGCGGCCGGGCTGGGCGCCGCCATCGCGGTGGCGCCGGTACCTGGCCTGCAATCCGTGCTCACCGCCTTCATCGCCTGGCGGCTCGGGCTCAACCTGCCGCTCGCCCTGCTGATGAGCAATCTCAGCTTCGGCCCGCTGCTGCCGATGTGGGCGGCCCTGTCGTGCGCCATCGGCATGTGGCTGCGGCTGGGCGAGGCGCCCTGGACCTACTGGCAGGCGCTGTCGACCACCTTCGCCAGCCATGCCCTGGACCTGGCCGGGGTGATGGCCCTGGGCCGCCAGTTCCTCATCGACTGGCTGCTCGGTAGCCTCGTGGTGGTGCCGCTGGTCGCCGCGCTCACCGGCAGCTTCGCCTACCTGGTGGCGAGAAGCCTGGTCCGGGACCGGCGTGGCCCATGAGCGGCTCGCCGAGCACGCGCGGCTGGGCCGGACGCAGCCTGGGCGGTGACATCGGCCACCGTCTGGTCCACGCCTTCGCGCGCATCGGCGGCGTGACCCTCTGCTACCTGCTGCTCATCCCCCCCACCTGCTACTACTTCGCCGTCCTGCGCGAGCGCCGGCGGCTGGTGGCCTCCTATTGGCGGCGGCTGCGCCCCGATCTCGGCCGCTGGGGCTGCCTGTTCATGGCCTGCGTGCACTTCTACGCCTTCGCGCGCATCCTCGCCGACCGCTTCCTGGCCGGCAATCCGGGCGCCCTGGCGCACTGCAGCCTCGGCTACGCGCGCCTGCAGGAGTCGATGGCCGAATCGCATGGCTGCCTGATCATCTCGGCGCATGTCGGGAATTGGGAGCTCAGCAGCCACTTCCTCTCCTCATACCGCATCGGCGCCTTCAACCTGGTGATGCTTGATGCGGAGGATCCCGCCATCGCCCAGCGCATCCGCGCCACCCTCTCGTCGCGCCAGATCACCATCATCGACCTGGCCGACACCCTCAATGCCAGCCTGATGATCGTCTCCGCGCTCGGCCGCGGCGAGACCTGCTGCATGCTCAGCGACCGCACCGCCGGGGATGAGGTCCATACCGTGGCGGTGCCATTCCTCGGCGGCCTGGCGCGCTTCCCGACCGGGCCCTTCCTCGCCGCCGCGGCGACCGGGGCGGTGATCCTGCCGGCCTTCTGCCTGAAGACCGGCTGGCGCAGCTATACCACCTTCGCCCTGCCGCCGGTGCGGCTGCATTTCACCTCGCGCCGGACGCGGACCAGGGAGCTGGAGGCCGCGGTCGCCAACTGGGCCAGGCTGCTGGAGGCGGTGGTGCGGCGCTACCCATTGCAATGGCATAACTTCTACGATTTCTGGCAGATCTAGACCCATGGTTGCCCAGCCAGCGTAAGACCGAACAATCACCGCCCTGGGGGTGGTATGCTGGCAGTCAATGGATCGCGCCGACGGGTGGTGGTGACGGGGATGGATGCGCTCTCGTGCCTGGGCTCGACCCTGCCTGCCATCGCCAGCTCGCTGCGCAGCGGCACCTCTGGCATCGTCATCAGCGAGGAGCGGCGCACGCTCGGGTTCCGTTCGCCGTTGACCGGCGCCATCGCCCCGGTGGATGCAGCGGAGCACTTCGCACGCAAGGAGCGCAAGAGCATGGGCGAGACCGCCCTCTACGCCGCCATCACCGCCAAGCGCGCGGTGGCGATGTCGGGCTGCGCCGAGCTGCTGCGCTCGGACCGCGCCGGACTGCTGTATGGCAACGACTCCTGCGCCGACCCGATCGAGGAGGTGCTCACCACCGTGCGCCGCGAGCACAGCACCGGTTCGCTGGGCTCCGACAAGGTGATCAAGGCGCTCAACTCCACCCCCACCATCAACCTCGGTCCACTGCTGGGGACGCGCGGCATCAGCCTGACCATCAGCGGCGCCTGCGCCTCGGGGGCGCATGCCATCGGCTGGGGCTGGATGCTGATCTCCAGCGGCATGCATGACCTGGTGGTCACCGGCGCTTCGCAGGAGCTGTGCTGGCAGAGCATGGCCGCCTTCGATGGCCTGCGCGTGTTCTCGATGCGCCTCGACGATCCCGCCGGGGCGGTGCGCCCCTTCGATCGCGATCGCGACGGCCTGGTCCCGGGTGGCGGCGCCGCCAGCCTGATCCTCGAGGACTACGAGCATGCCAAGCGGCGCGGCGCGCCGATGCTCGCCGAGGTCGCCTCCTACAGCTTCACCTCCGATGGCGACCACATGACCACCGGCGACGGCAAGGGGGCGGCGCGCTGCATGCGCATGGCCCTGGACCAGGCCGGCATCGCGCCCTCCGAGATCTCCTACATCAACGCCCATGCCACCGGCACCGAGGCCGGCGATTACGCCGAGGCGATGGCCATCCACAGCGTCTTCGGCGAATCCGGCCCGCCGGTCTCCTCGACCAAATCGCTCACCGGCCACGAATGCTGGATGGCGGGCGCCAGCGAGGCGCTCTATTCCATCCTGATGATGCAGGGCGACTTCATCGCGCCCAACCGCAACTACCAGAATCAGGATCCCAAGCTGCCGCGCCTCAACATCGCCGCCCGACCGATCGAAGGGACCACGCTGCGCTACGTGCTCTCCAACAGCTTCGGCTTCGGCGGCACCAACGGCTCCCTCGTCTTCCGNNTCGGCTTCGGCGGCACCAACGCCTGCCTGGTGCTCAAGGCCATGGCATGAGCGCCGGCGATCAGGTCCCGCCAACGCTCCAGCGCTCCTGCCCGCCGTCCTGTCCCTTGTCCTGCCAGCCGCCCCTGCGCTGATCCCCATGCCGCACGCCGTCATCATCGGCTCCGGGTTGTCCGGACTCACCAGCGCCGTGCTGCTCGCCGAGCACGGCTGGCAGGTCACCGTGCTCGAGGCGCATGCCATCGCCGGCGGGCTGATGCAGCGCTTCCGCCGCGGCCCCTTCTGGTTCGATACCGGCTTCCACTTCATCACCGGTGGCGCTCCCGGCGGCATCTTCCGCAAGCTCGCCAGCCGCCTGGGCATCCTCGAGGCGATGCGCTTCCTACCGCTCGACGAGGCGCGGCAGTTCCGCTTCCACCTCCCTTCGGGGAGCGAATTCTGCATGCCGGCCGGCATCGATCAGGCCGAGCTCGCGCTCCAGGCGCACTGGCCCGAGCAGGCCTCCGGCATCGCGCTGTTCTTCGCCGAGCTGCGCGGGCAACTGGCGCTTAACCCCTGGCTCGGCTCGCTGGTCGCCCCGGGCACCGCTCCCGGCCAGCACCCGCACAATCAGAGCGTCAGCGAGACGCTCGACCGCTGCGGCATTTCGGAGCTGCTCAAGGATGTCCTCGGCAGCATCACCGGCATCCTGGCGATGCGCGCCGAACGCTGCCCGCTTGAGCTGTTCTCCGCCTTCGGCGGCACCGCCATCACCGGCTCCTGGCGCGCCGAGGGCGGCGGCGAGGCGATCATCAAGCCGCTGATCGAGCGGCTCAAGGCCCTGGGTGGCGACCTGCTGCTGAAGTCGGCCGCCACGCGCATCCACTGGTCGGACAAGACCGTCAGCGCGGTCGAGGATGCGCAGGGGCGCATCCATGCCTGCGACCTGGCGATCGCCAGCTGCCATCCGGCGGAGATCCTGCGCCTGACCGGCGAGGGCGGCATGCGCCCCTCGCTGAGCGAACGCATCCGCGACACCCCCGACAGCGCCAGCGCGGTGCTGGTCTACGCCGCGCTGAGCAAGCCGGCCGAGGGGCTGGGCAGCTGCCACCATTTCGCCCGCAATGCCGCCGGCGCCGACCTCTACTTCATCTCCCCGAGCAACTTCTATCCGCCGGGTGGGCACGCGCCGCCGCCCTACCTCGAGGCGATGCTGTGGGTGCATCCGGACCAGGTCGCCCCATGGCGCGACAGTGCCAAGGGCAGGCGCAGCGACGACTACGAGGCGTGGAAGCGCGCGAGAGAGACGGAGATCCTCGCCGACGTGACCGCCCTGCATCCCGCGCTGGCGGGCACCATCCAGCGCGTGTGGTCGGCCACGCCCCTGAGCATCGAGTACTACGTGCGCTCGCGCCATGGCGCGGCGATGGGACTGTCGCACGACATCGGCGCCATCGGCACCGAGCCGATCCCGCGGCGCAACCGCCTGCGCAATCTGTGCTTCGCCGGCCAGAGCATCGGCCATCCCGGGGTGGTCGGCTGCATGATCAGCTCGGTCATCCTGGTGGAGTCGATCATCGGCAAGGACCTGCGGTCGGAGATCCTCGCCGCCAAGGGCTGAGGCGGAGGCCGCTAGGGGGCGCCGAGCAGCTCGGTGATGCGCTCGGCATCGGCGGCATAGGCCGGCTGGAGGTCGCGCGCCTTCAGCAGCAGCTCGCGCCGGGAGGCCTGATCGTCGCTCGCCTGGGCGGCGAGGGCATTGGCGGTGAAGGAGCGCGGGTTGAGGGTCAGCAGCCGCCGCGCCAGCGCCGCGGCCTCGGTGCGCCGTCCCGCATGCAGCAAGGTGGAGACCTGGTCCTCGAGCGCGTTGCACTCGTCGCCATGGGCGAGGAACAGCGCGAGATCCTCGCTCTCCGGCAGCGAGGCCCCGCGGATCGGCCCATCCATGCCGAAGGCCACCGCCCGGCCGAGGCCATGGAAGGGCGCGCACACCCAAAGCCGCTTGGCGGTGACATCGCAGACCACCAGGTGGGCGCCGATCCAGGCATTGATGGTGCTGCGGTTGCCGAAGCCGAGATCGACGCCGTCCACCCCGCGGCGGTCGCGCAGCAGTCTGAGGATGCTGGCGGGGTCGTGTTGCTGGGTGGCCAGCAGCAGCTGCTCGGCGCGTGTCCAGCGCTTGGCGGTGGTGCCGCGGGCGATGCGTTCGGCATTGGCATGGTCGGCGAGCCAGGCGCTGGAGAGGAAGTGGTTGGTGACTGCGAGATGATGGTCCTCCATCTCGCGCACGCCCATGCCATGCGGGCCCTTCTCCGCCACCACCGTGCGGCCCTCGCTGGCGCTGGCCAGCAGCACGCTGTCGGAGACGAACACCTGCGCCCCGGCGATGACCGCGAGCGCCTGATCGATGGTGCGGCAGTGCTCGAGCACATCGCGCACCACCATGATCATCGGCCTGCCGACGAAGGCCATGCCGTCGCTGGCGCCGGCGTTGACGCTGACCCACAGTCCCGCGTCGTTCAGGCCGGTGACCGCTCCCGCCATGCCCCCCCAGGAGACCGAGACGAAGGGGATGCCACCCTGGGGCCTGACGGTGTAGACCACCTTGTCGGCATCGAAGCAGCGGCCGCCCTCGAAGTCGAACAGCCGCCCGACCAGCAGATGGCCGTCGCGGCTGCGCATGCCGTCGACCGCCACCGCGGTGCAGCCGACCTGGGGCGGATGCACCAGGGGATTGTCGATCAGGTACTGGCTGACGTCGTGCAGGGCATGGTACTGCAGTGCGCGGGAGTACGCCGGGCTGACCGCGGCGAAGGGATCGTGGTAGAGCCGGTGGCCCTCGGTGATGCCGGCGATCTCGAGGCGCTCGGCGGGGGTGAAATAGCTCTCGAGGTTGCGGTTGTTCCAGTTCACCACCCCGAGCAGCAGATGGCGGATGATGAAGTACGGCACGCGCTCGATGAACACCCGCATCATCTCGGTCTCGATGCTGGCGATGTTGTCGCCGACCAGCACCCCCTGGCAGAAGCCGAGCGTCAGGGGATCGCCCTCGAGATGCACGTGGGTGATGCCCTCGACCTGCTCGCGGTAGCAGCCATGCAGCTCCAGCCTGGATGACGTGCCGGCGGCGATCTGGCTGGCGACCTCGGGCGAGACCACCGGCAGCACCAGCTGCGGCGCGGCGCGCACCGCCAGCAGCAGGCCGATGGCGGGGATGCCGAGCAGCAGCCACAGCAGAGCCAGGATCAGGATGGCCGCGGTCATGCGCAGGGCCGGGACGATGAGCATGGCGGTACAAGAATGCCACTCCGGGTGGAGGCAACCGCCAATGGCCCACTCCACTCCAGGGCGCGCGCTCGGGCGCTCGCGACGCCCGCTGCTTTTGGCTTCACGCCTGGGGGATGCCGCCTACCCTGGAGCATGCGCGGGCACCTGCTGGTCGATGTGCCGATGGTCTCAGCGGCGATCAGCCTGTATCCCAGCTATGGGCTCGCCCCGGTGGCCTGGCTGACCGCCGCATCCCTGCTCATCCACAGCTGGGGGGTGATCAATCCGCGCTCGAGCTTGTATCTGCCGGTGCATTGGCGGCTGCCGCGCGGCTGCCCGGCGGTGGCGCTGACCTTCGACGACGGGCCGAATCAAGAGGCCACCCCGCGCATTCTCGACCTGCTGGCAGAGCATCGCCAGCAGGCGACCTTCTTCCTCATCGGCGAGCATGTGCGCCGCCATCCGCAGCTGGTGCGGCGCATGCTCGCCGAGGGCCATGCCATCGGCCTGCATTCGGACAGCCATAGCCGCCTGGTGAACTGCTGGCCGCCGCACCTGGTGCGCCGCGACCTGGAGTCCTGCGCCGCCGCCATCGGCGAGGCCAGCGGTCAGCCGCCGCCCCTGCTCTACCGCCCGGTGGTCGGGCTGAAGAACCCGGTGATCGGCTTCGTCGCCGGCCGGCTCGGGCTGGTGGCCGTCACCTGGTCCTGCCGCGCCCTCGACACCACGGCGATCGACGCCGGCAGGGTGGTCGCACGCCTCACCCGCGGGCTGGCCGCCCGCGCGATCCTGGTCATGCATGACGGTTTCGAACCGCGGCGCGCCAATGACCGCACCATTGCGGTCGCGGTGGCGCGAGAGCTCCTGATCGAGCTCGCCCGTCGCCAGCTGCGCAGCGTCGCCCTGGCGGTGGACGGTCGCCGGCTGGGGGTCGCAAAGAGCGCCGAAGCGGACGCCGTGGCGCTGGCGCCCTAGGACCCGCGCACCATCCGCCTCACCTGGTTCGCCAGGCTGCTGCCGCTGCGAGGCCGCGCCGGGCCCGTTCATTGCGCATCAGGTCGTTGTCGCCAGCCTGGTCCTCGACCAGGTGGACCCCTGAGACCCGCGCGCGCGCGCGGCATGGCTTCCACAGACCAAGCCAACGCTGTGCTGCAGCTCCGTTGCCACCATTCCACCCGCGGCGTGATTCGGGCCGCTCAGCGCTCGACCACTAGCCGGCAGCTCGCCGCCACTGTCTCACCGGCATGGACCGTTCCATCCAGCTGCAGGCCCCCGGGCAGGTCGCTCCAGGCGACCTGGAGCGTGAGCACGGTATCGGGCAGGGCGGGCGCCGACCACTTGGCGCGCTCGATCTGCAGTATCGTCAGCGGACGCCCCAGCGCGCGGCCCGCCAGCTCAGCCACGGCGGCCAGCAGGTAGACCCCCGGGACCAGCGGACGGCCGGGAAAATGCCCGGCGAACACCGGCAAGCTGGCGGGGAAGCAGCAGGTGCCTGCGGCCGAGGCGGGACCGGTGAGCGACCATGTACTCAGGCTGGTGCGCGCATCGCGCCGGGGCTCCACGGTCACTCCCCCGCTGGGCGGGCGGGCCCCTGCGCCTGCTCCCGCCCCTGGATGGCGGCGAAGAACGCCTCGACCGGCGGCGGCGGGGTGAGGAACGGGGTGCCCGAGGCATCGACGAAGACCTGCACGGTCTCGCACACGCACAGCAGGGCGCCGTCGGGAGCGAGGACCTCGTAGAACAGGCCCAGCGACGGCTGGCTCTGCGGGATATGCGCGACCCGCACCGTCAGCAGCTGGCCGGCGCGCGCGGGGCGCAGGTACTCGAGCTGGCAGCGCACCACCGGCGCGACCGAGCCCACCCGCTCCATCTCCTGGTAGGACAGCCCGCGCGCCGCCGAATAGGCTTCGCGCGCGCTCTCGCAATAGCGCAGGTAGTGGCCATGCCAGACGATGCGCATCGAATCGACTTCGCTGAAGTTGACCGCGGCCTGGATCTCGAGCACGTCCCATCCCCGTTCGATGCGTTGCTTGATGCGCTTCATGGATTGCCCGCCACCGATGCGACCTTGAGCTCGCCTGCGCCGATCACCTCCAACGCCTCGCCGGCGTGGATGGTCAGCCGATACAGCTGCAGCGGCCCGAACTCGCAGTCGAGCACCGCATCGATGTCGACCCGCTCGCCGGCAGCGGCCCCACGCTGGATGGCGAAGCCCTTGGCCCCCACCAGCATGCCGGAGGCGCGTGCCTGCGAGCCCGCTGTGCCCTGGCGCAGGCGGGCGCCCATCAGCACCGCCAGCGACTGGGCCGAGGCCTCGATCAACTGCAGGGCGTCGAGCTCCCCATGCTCGGCCACCCGCACCCTGCCGCCGTCCGGTCGCACCGCGATGATGCGTTCGACCAGCAGGGCCGGAGGCTGGTGCGATGTCAGCTGCGCAGCGGGAAGAGTGGTGAGGTCAGGATGTTGCATGGACGATGAGCTGCCAGTTGTGCACCAGGATCGGCGACCCGCAAGGCGTGAATCAGGGAGTGTCCGGGAGCGCGAGCAGGGTCACGCCACCGGAGGTCTCTCGCGCCTGCGCACCCGCGACCGCAGCGCACCAGGCGCCGGCATCCTGCTGGCGCACCAGCAGGGTGGCGGGGCGGCGGCCGAGCAGGTCCTCGAGCACCGCCTGCGCCTGCACCTCCGGCCAGCTCAGCAGGCAGACCACCCCGGCGAGGCGCTCTGGCAGCAGCCCCGGACGGTAGCGCTCGAGCAGCACATCGATGTCGGGCTGGAGCCAGGACGAGGCGGCGACCTCGCGGTGCCGAGCATCGGGGTCGATGGCGACCAGTGCGCTGGCCGGCTGGAGCTGGCGCAGACTGACCGCCATGGTGCTCCAGCCGCACCCGAGCAGGAGCCAGGGATCGGCGCGCTCACAGCGCAGGCCTTGCAGAAGCCGCCAGGCGCCGGCCTGGCTTTCGGCGCGGATGGCGCGCCCGGTGCCGCCGCCCAGGCCGGTGAAATGGTGCAGCCGGTTGGCGATCATGCGGCGGTCGCACAGATGCTCGCGCATCAGCGCGCAGCGCGCCGCCTGGATCGCCGTGCGGGTGCGCTCGGCGAACTGGCGATGGGACTCGCCCGCCAGCAGGCGCATCGCCGGCAGCACCCGGCAATGCACGATAGTCGGATGGATCCACATGCCGTCGGGGCGGATGCCCTGGCGCGAACCGGCGATGGCGACCGGAATGACCGGCACGTCGAGCGAGCTGGCGAGCACGAATGCCCCGGGCCTGAAGCGCTCCACCTCGCCGGAGCGGCTGCGCCGGCCCTCGGGGAAGACCAGTATCCCGGCACCATCGTCGGCCCGTGCGGTGCGACCCGCGTCCTCGCGGTAGTCGCCGGCCTCGAGCTCATCGCTGTTGCGCAAGCCGGCGGCGCGCGCCGCCAGCCCGAGGGGGAAGGCGCGGAAGACCCAGGTCTTGGCCAGCAGGGTGCGCGTGCCCGGCAGGCTGCAGACCGCGAGGATGTCGAGCATGCCCTCATGGTTGGCCACCACCACCCGCGCACCCTCCAGCCCGGCGATCTCCCCGTCGTAGCGCCAGCCCACCGTCGGGGCCGCGAACAGCACCCCGGTCATGCCGCGCCGCATCAGGGCTGCGAGCAGGGGCAGGCGCAGCCGCGGCCTGAGCGCGGCGACCAGGATGACCAAGGGGAGCATGAGCGGCAGGGTGAGGCAGCAGAAGACGAAGGAGCCGTAGCCGAAGATGCTGTTGAGCACCGTCGGCACATCGGCTGGCAGCCTGCCCGTAGGCGGCAGCGCCAGGCGTGCGCCGAGATCGAGCGCCAGCCAGGCTAGCAGCAGCAGGGCGCCCAGCGCCGCCCAGCGCCAGTCGCCCAGCAGAGCGAGGACCACCATGCCGAGCGCCCAGTTGAGCATCACCGCATATGCCATGGTCATGGGCAGAGGACCGCGCGCGCAGCGCCGCGAGCGTGCACGCGCATAAAGCACCAGGGTGATGGTCACCGGCCCCTGGATCACCAGCAGGGCGGGCAGCCCGCCGACGGCGATCGGCACCTCCACCAGCCGTCCGGCCAGCAGCAGCAGCAGCAGGCCGGCACCCCAGCCGACCAGCCCGGGCAGGCAGGTGCGGAAGGCGGCGCAGCTGACCAGCAGGCTGGCGGCCAGCGCCGCCGGCGCCGCCCAGCCGCCATGCAGCACCCACCCGGGGGCGGAGCTGCGCACGTCCTCCATCAGCACGCACGCACACACCAGTGCCGGCCAGGCCAGGACCATGGCGATGAGGTGCTGCATCAGGCGGTCCTTGCCGAATCGGCTCCGATGCGCGACCGTCTCAGTCTGGGCGTGCGCGATCATCGTCACAGCGAGCGGGTGCGCTAGCCGGTCCGCGGAGCCGGTGCATCGGCAGGCTGACGCGCGAGGACGCTCACCAGGGCCGCCGGGATGCGCTGCGGACGGCCATCGCGGGTGGTGGCGGCGACGGTCACGCTCGCCTCGGCGCACACCTCCTCGCCGTGGCTGACCACGGTGGTGAAGACGATCCGGCTCGGCCCGGTGCTGTGCGCGGTGGTGGCAAAGCTCGCCAGGTCATCGAAGCACAGGCTGCGGCGGTAGCGCACCTTGAGCTCCACCACCGGCATCAGCACGCCCTGGCTCTCCAGATCGCGATAGCTGGAACCCAGGCTGCGCATCATCTCGATGCGGCATTCCTCGAACCAGCTCACATAGGCCGCATGGTGCGCGACGCCCATCTGGTCGCTCTCGCCGTAGCGGACGCGGATGGTGTGGTGGTGGACGGTCATGCTCGCCCGCTAGCGGGTGGCTGCCGTGGCCAGCCCGGTGGGCAGCACGGCCTGCTCTGCGGCCGGAGCGGCCGGAGCGCTCAGGCCGAGATTCGCCGCACCTGCGGGATCCGGGCGGATCAGGGCGTTCGGCCAGCCGATCAGCACCAGCGTCAGGACCGCAGCGCCCGCCAGCACCCAGCCGGAGAGCACCGGCGGCCCGGCCTTGGCCGGCTCGCAGGACGGCGCCGCCCACACCGCGACCAGGGTGCGGAAGTAGTAGGCCGCGCCGACCACCGCCATGATCATGGCGAAGATCGCGATCTTCACATCGCCCCGCACCACCAGATCCTGGAAGATCAGGTACTTGCCCAGGAAGCCGACCGTCGGCGGCACGCCGGCGATCGAGACCAGGAAGATGGTCAGCAGGAGGCCGTAGAACGGCCGCGCGCGCCCCTGGCCGGCGATCCCCGAGAGGTTGTCGTTGATATCCTCCTTGCCGGCGAGCGCGGTGAAGGCCGAGAGCGCGCCGGCAGTGGCGATGGCATAGCCGACGACATAGAACCACAGGCTGCCGAGCTGGAGCTTCTCGCCGATCGGCAGGGCGAGGGCGAGCAGCATGTAGCCGGCGTGGGAGATCGAGCTGAAGGCGATGATGCGGCGGATGCTGGTCTGCTTGAGGGCGCTGAAGTTGCCCAGCACCAGGCTCAGCAGCCCGAGCACCAGGAAGGCGAGGTTGTAATGCGCCAGCAGGTCCTTGCCGGTCTGATTGAGGGTCACCGCGGCGCCGAGGTCGAGCACTCCGGGGATCGGCATCCCGCTCGCGACCGCGGCGAGATTGAGCCACAGGGTGCCGATGGCGGCGAAGCCGCCGACCTTGACCACCGCGCCCATGAAGCCGGTGACTGCCACCGGCGCACCGGTGTAGGCATCGGCGGTCCAGAAGTGGAAGGGCACCACCCCGACCTTGAACAGCAGGCCGATGAGCATCAGCACCTGGCCGAAGAGGAACAGCCCGCGATGCGCCTCGTCGCGCCAGGGGTGGCCAAAGGCCGTCGAACCGGTGGCGCCGTAGCTCAGCGCCGCGCCATAGAGGAAGATCGCGCTGAACACCGCACCCATGACGAAGTACTTGAACAGCGCCTCGTTGGATTCCCGGCGATTGCGCCTCATGCCGACCAGGGCGTAGATCGACAGCGACATCAGCTCCAAGGCGACGAACAGCGCCAGGGTGTCGACCGCCATCACCATCAGCATCGCGCCGGCGGCGCCGAACAGCGACAGGCTGTAGGCCTCGCCACCCGGATAGTCGTCCCGTGCCAACGACATCTGCAGTCCGCCGATCGCGATCAGCGTCGAGATGATGATCGCTTCGCACATCCATAGGCGGGGGGTGTCCATGGCGAAGATGCCATGCAGCGAACCGGTGGGCGCGCCTGCCTGCACCGCGCCGGCAGCGACCAGGAGGATCGCCGCCAGCCAGGGCAGCAGGCGGTGCTTGGAGGCGCGCTGCAGGAACGGCTCGAAGCCGAGCACGATGAGCGCCCCGGCGATCACCAGGGTCAGCGGCAGGAACAGCGGGAACAGGTCAACAGGAGGCATGGTGGGCGACCAGGTGGGTGATCAGTGGGACGCGGCGCCGGTGATGGCGACGCTTGCAGTGGGCGCAGGGGATGCAGACGGGACGAGCGCGGTTGCCGGAGGCGGTATCTGCTGGCGCACCGGGATGGCGATCGCCTCCAGGACCGGATCGGCCTGGCTGCTGATCGGATGCGGATAGAAGCCGAAGAACAGGCTGATGAGCAGCAGCGGGACCACCGCCGCGATCTCCGCCGGACCGAGGTCGCTGATGGTATCCAGGCTGGGGTGGCGCTTGCCGTAGAGCCAGCGCTGGACCAGGATCAGCAGGTAGACCACCCCGAAGATGACCGAGAGCCCGGCGATGGCGGCGACCGCGAAGCCGGAGGCGAGATAGGCGCCGAAGAGCAGGAGGAACTCGCCGACGAAGTTCGCGCTTCCCGGCAGGGCCGCCGAGGCGAGTGCCGAGGCGACCAGCAGCAGGGCGAACACCGGCATCTTGTCGGCCAGGCCGCCGAAATCATCGCGGCTGCGGCTCGAGGTGCGGCCCTCGAGGAATCCGACCAGGAGGAAGAGCGCCGCGATCGAGAGCCCGTGCGCCACCATCTGCACCGTCACTCCCGAGAGCGCTGCGGACTGGAAGGTGAAGATGCCGACCATCACCAGCCCGAGATGGCTCAGGCTCGAGAAGGCGAGCATGCGCTTGGCATCGTCCTGCATGATGGCGATCAGCGCCCCGCCGACCACCGCGACCAGGCCCAGGTCGATGAAGTAATGGGCGTAGTGCGCGGAGAGGGCGGGGAATATCGGCAGGACGAAGCGCAGGAAGCCGTAGATGCCGATCTTGGCCATCGCTCCGGCGAGCAGCACCATCCCCCCTGCAGGCGTCTCGGCATAGACCCGGGCCTGCCAGCTGTGGAATGGCACCAGGGGCACCTTGACCGCGAAGGCGAGGGCGAAGGAGCAGAACAGCAGGTCGCCGACGGTGAACAGGTGGCGGAGATGGTCGATCAAATCCACCGGGGCGAGGAGGAAGTCGAGGGCGTGGATGCCGCAGGCATGGGGGATCCACATCACCACCACGACCAGTTCGCGCAGGGGGTAGAGCAGCCAGTAGAACGGGATCAGGATGCGACCGACCTGGCCATCGAGCAGGGCGTTGATCTGCGGCAAGCTGGCGGTGATGGCGGAGACCTCGGTGGAGCCGATCTTCCATGCCAGCCACCAGATCGACACCAGCATGAACACCGAGCCGAACATGGTGTAGAGGAAGAACCACAGCGCGGCGGAGCGGCGCTCGGCGGCACCGTAGAGGGCGATGATCACCACCATCGGGATGAGCATGGCCTCGAAGAACAGGTAGAACACCACCAGGTCGCGGGCCAGCAGGGCGCCGATCATAAGCGCCTCCATCGCCAGCACGCTGACGGCGAATTCGCGCATCCGCTCGCCGATCAGCTTGCGGCTGCCGAGCAGCGCGACCGGGGTCAGCCAGGTGACCAGCTGGATCAGCCAGCCGCTCAGGCCGTCGCTGGCGAGGTGGAGGTGGATGGTGGCATTGGTGCCCCACAGGGTGAACCAGGGGATGGAGGAGTCGAGCACCGGCATGCAGGTGATGAGCGGCAGGCCGAGGCCGGCGACCAGCAGCGACAGGAAGAGGCTGAGGCGGAAGCTGGACTCCCCATCCTTGCCCGAGGCGAAGGCGGTCGCCAGTGCGGCGATCAGGGGAGCGACGAGGAGAGCATAGAGCATCGGTGCCTACCCAGGAGGAGAGCGCTGGTCAGAAGAAGAGTTCGAGGAGCAGGAAGAGCACGGCGACGCCGGCGCCGAGCAGGCCGACGACCCAGGCGAAGGCGCCCTGGAGCAGCAGGACTGCGACCAGGGTGGCCACCCCCGCCATGCTCAGTGCCAGCGAGCTGCGCAGGCGTGGCCGCTGGACGCTGGTGTAGCCGTCGCCCATGAAGCGCGCGAGGGCGGCGATGCCGGCGACCACCCCGCCGATGGCGGCGTCCACCACCCAGGCGAGTATCCACGCCACCACCTGGACGGGGATCACCACCGTGACACGGTAGACCCGGTCGAAGAACCAGGTCCAGCTGGCGGAGAAGCCGGTGATCTCGCCCTCGGCTGGGCCCTGCACGCGGCCGCCGCGCCAGATCGCACGTGCGATCAGCCAGCCGATCAGCGCCGCCAGCGAGCCGAGGGCGGGCATCGCATAGAGCGACAGTCCGCCCTCTGCGGCAGCTCCCTCCCCCTTGGGATGCAGGAGCTGGTGGGTGAAGTGCTCGGCGGAGCCGAGAACCGGAGCGAGCCAGTCGTTGAAGAAGTGGATGCCGTGCTGCGACTTGTTGTCGACCAGGTGCGAGACGCCGAAGTCGGCCGGCGCCCACAGCCAGCCCACCACCATGCTGCCGAAGCCGAGGATGCTGATGGGGATGAGCATGATCAGCGGCGACTCGTGCACCCCGGCCCTGGTCTCCGCGCTCATCCGGCTCGGGCTCCAGAACGTGAGGTACATCACCCGGCTCATGTAGATCGCGGTCACCAGGGCGGTCGCCAGGGCGACGCCGCCGACGATCGGGGTCCAGGAGGCGCCATCGAACAGGCGATCCAGGATCAGGTCCTTGGAGAAGGAGCCGGAACCCAGGATCGGCAGGCCGATGATCGAGAACCACGCCCAGAACATCCACAGATGGGTGATCGGCATCAGCTTGGTGAGGCCGCCCATGCGGCGCATGTCCTGCTCGTGGTGCAGTCCGTGGATCACCGAGCCGGCACCGAGGAACAGCGTGGCCTTGAAGAACGCGTGGGTGAAGACATGGAACAGCGCCACGTCGTAGGCGCCGACACCGGCCGCCATGAACATGTAGCCCAGCTGGCTGACGGTCGAGTAGGCGAGCGCCTTCTTGATGTCGACCTGCAGCAGTCCGGCGATCGCCCCCCACACCGCCGTGATGCAGCCGATCAGCAGGATCACCTGGCTGACCGTCAGGCCCGCCAGGACCGGCGCGGTGGCGTGGGCGTAGAGATCGCACAGGCGGGCGAGCAGGTAGACGCCCGAAGTGACCATGGTGGCGGCGTGGATCAGGGCCGAGACCGGGGTCGGGCCGGCCATGGCATCCGGCAGCCAGGTCACCAGCGGGATCTGCGCGCTCTTGCCGGTGCAGCCGAAGAAGATCAGCAGGCCGGCGGCGCCGATCTGGCCGAGGTGGGAGGTGATCAGGTCGGCATTGGCGAAGTTCTGGAACCAGCTGCTGATGTCACGGTAGTTGAGGCTGCCCTGGCCATTGCTGCTCATCACCTGGAAGAGCATGAAGGCGCCGAGCAGGAAGCCGAGATCGCCGATGCGATTGACGATGAAGGCCTTGCGCGCCGCATCATTGTACTCGTTGTTCTGGTGCCAGAACCCGATCAGCAGGTAGGAGCACAGCCCGACGCCCTCCCAGCCGACGAAGGTCATCGGCAGGCTGTCGCCGATCACCAGCACGATCATCGAGAACATGAAGAAGTTCATGTAGGCCATGAAGCGGGCGAAGCCGCGGTCCTCCCACATGTAGCCGACCGAATACAGGTGGATCAGGGTGCCGATGCCGGTGACGAACAGCAGCATCATCGCCGTCAGGTGGTCGAACATCAGGCCGGCCGAGAGCTTGAAGGAGAAGCCCGGCACCGCGACCGCGAACCAATCCCATAGCGGCTGCACGAGGGCGGTGTTGCCAGGTTCGGTATGGCTGGCGAGCTTGCAGGTCGCCAGCACGGTGATGACGAAGCTCGCCCCGGGAGCCAGCACCGCGAGCAGAGCCACCAGTCCGCGCGCCGGTCCACGCTTGCTCGAGGCGGAGCCGAGGCTCAGCGCGCCATTGAGGATGGCGCCCAGCAGAGGCAGGAACGGGATGAGCCAGAGGAGCTCGAAAGTTAGCTTCACCGTCTACTCCTTCATGTCCGCGAAGGCATCGCTGTCGAGCGTATCCCGCCCGCGCACGATGCAGATCACCATCGCGAGGCCGACGCAGGCCTCGGCCGCCGCGATGGCGATGATGAACAACGGGGTCATCTGCCCCCACAGCGATTCGTTGCCGCTCAATTCGCGGCTGAAGCCCACGAAGCTGAGGTTCACCGCGTTGAGCATCAGCTCGACGCCCATCAGCAGCAGGAAGACGTTGCGCCTTGTCAGCACCACCGCCACCCCGAGCGCGAACAGCACGGCCGCCAGCACCTGCACATTGGTTGGATCGATGCCATTCATCAGTGGTGTCCTTCCGCCGGAGCGGCCGGGGGCTCGGGGCTGTCGAGATTGCGCTTGGCCAGCACCACCGCGCCGACCACCGCGGCCAGCAGCAGCACGCCGATGAGCTCGAACAGCAGGTAGTAGCCCGGGCCGCTACGGCGGGTGTCGAACATCGAATTCGCGAGCGCCTGGACGCCGCCGCGCACCGCATCGTTCACCGGCACGGTGACCGTCGCGCTGCGCAGCGCCGGCGTGCCGTCGCTCACCGACAGGGTGGCGGTGTAGCTGCCGGGCTTGGCGAAGCGATGAACGACCTCGCGGCCGGTGCTGCGGTTCTGGTCGCCGAAGTCCCAGCTGTAGACGGCATTGGCGCCGGCATCGGCGGCACGGAACTGCACCGTCAGGGAATTGGATGCGTCCTTGGGCAGCTCGATGCGCCCCGCCTCGCCGCCGGCGACCACCACCGTCGGTCCCTTGGTCAGCACCGAGACCATGGCGAAGCCGAGCACCACCGGCAGCGGCAGGGCGACCAGCGAGAACCAGTCGAACTGCGGTATGATGTGGTCCTTGGCCTGGTTGAGCACCATGATGACGAAGACCACCAGCATCATGATCGCGCCGGCGTAGACCAGGACTTGAAGCACCGCCAGGAAGGGGCTGTTGAGCAGGGCGTAGATCCCGCTCAGGCTGAGCATCACCCCGATCAGGTTGATCGCGCCGTTGATGGGGTGCCGGGCGAGGAACAGGCCGGTGCCGCACAGCACGCTGATGAGGGCGAATGACCAGAAGAAGGCCGGGCCGAGATAGGGGTCGAGGATATGGAACATGGGTTAGTCGCAGCTCGCGGCGAGCCGGGCTCGCGGTGATGGTGGCGATGGGAGGCGGCTGGGCTGGTCACTCTCGGCGATGGTCATTTCGGGATGCCTCGGCGGGGGGAGGGGCGGCTGGGCTGGCTAATGGTAGGTTCCGGACCTGAATTCTTCGAGCGCCTGCTGGTGCAGCGAACCCCCGGGCGCCTTCTGGCTCTGCACATCGGTGAGCGGGTAGTCCTTGGGATCCCAGTCCATCAGCTTGGCCTTGTCGATGACGAAATCGCGCCGGTTGTCGCCGGACATCACCCCCAGGCGGGTATCCATGCGGATCGCGTCGCAGGGGCAGGCCTCGACGCAGTAGCCGCAGAAGACGCACAGCAGGAGATCGATCTCGAAGCGCACCGGGCGCTTCTCGATGTGCCTGTCCGGGCTCTCCTCGGCGACGATGTTGATGCAGCGCGCCGGGCACGAGGTCGAGCACATGAAGCAGGCCACGCAGCGCGGCGTGCCGTCGGGGCGCTTCATCAGCCGATGCCGGGCACGGTAGTCCTGCGGCAGGCGCGGCGCCTCCTCGGGGTAGTTCAGGGTCGGGAAGTTGTCGGGGCTCAGCAGGTTCTTCTTGGCGTGCCCGAGGGTGGTGGCCAGACCCTTGAAGATTTCGACGAAATAGATCGATTCCCAGAAGGAGAGCTGTGGACGAGGGACGACTTTTGCCATGGGTGTTTCTCGGTCAGGCGGCTAGGTGAAGAGTTTCGCGACCAGCGCCGTGATCAGCAGGTTGGCGAGCGCGACGTTGAGCATGACCTTCCATCCCAGGGCCATGATCTGGTCATAGCGGAAGCGCGGGAGGGTCCAGCGCACCCAGATGAACAGCCAGCAGAACAGCAGCGTCTTGCCCAGCACCACGTGCAGCTGGATGACCGCGGTGATGATGCTCACCCACAGGCTGTAGACCGGCTTGGCCTCGTAGACCGCGCCCGAGATCGGCGTCGGGGCGGGGAAGAGCAGCAGGCAGGCTGCGCCGCCCAGCAGCAGGATCACCGCGAGGAAGGAGAACACCGCGGCGAAGAAGCCGTACTCCTTGACGCGGCTCTGCTTGTCGCTGGCCTGGAGCTTGGCGTAGTGGCGCTTGCGGCCGGTCACCAGGTGGCTGGCGAAGAGCAGGCCGGCACCGCCGACGATCAGCATCAGCCCACCGACCAGTCCGAGGTGCGCCTGGATGAAGGCGGTGTCGTAGGGGCCGCCCGGGAGCTTGTAGCTGAACGGCACCAGGTCGAAACCGCCGAGGTACAAGGTCGCAACCAGGGCCGAGGCGATCAGCACATGCAGGTATTCGCCGGTCATGAAGAGCATGAATTTGGCCGAGGCGTACTCGGTATGGAAGCCGGCCACCAGCTCCGATTCGCCCTCGGCGACATCGAACGGGTTGCGATTGCACTCCGCGAACATCGAGGTGAGGAAGAGCAGGAAGCCGACCGGCTGCACGAACACGCCCCAGGCGTTGGCGGCCTGCCAATCGACGATGCGGGTGAGCGAGAAGTCGCCGACCAGGAGGATCATGCCGAGCACCGACAGGCCCATGCTGACCTCATAGGAGATCATCATCGCCGAGGCGCGCATGCCGCCGAGCAGCGAATACTTGGAATTCGAGGACCAGCTGCCGAGCACCACGCCGTAGACCGACAGCGAACCGATGGCGAACAGCACCAACAGGCCATTGTCGGTGTCGAAGATCTGGCCCGATACCGCACGCATATCGCCGGGGGCGACGCTGTGGACGATGGGGGCGAACCAGGGCAGCACCGCCGGCGTCAGCAAGCCCGCCAGGACCGGGATGGCCGGGGCGAGGATGTACCACCACTTGTGCGCGAAAGGCGGCACGAAGCTCTGCTTGAACAGCAGCTTCACCAGGTCGGCGATGTTGAACAGCATGCCGAAGCCGCGCATGCGCAGGCCATCGCCCCCCTCGCCTGTGAACACGCCCTTGATGCTGGTGAGCTGGAGGTTGAAGGTGGCGCGCTGCGGGCCCTGGCGGTCCTGGATGAAGGCGGCGCCGCGGCGCTCGAGCAGCACCAGGAGCGGCAGCACCTGGAACAGCAGGGCGATGATCAGTACCGGCTTGAGCACGGTGACGATCTCATCGAAATGGAGGCTCAGGAAGGCGAGCACGGAAGCGATGTCCACGATCAGACTCCTGCGGCCGCTGGCAGGGGCGCGAGCGGGATGATGGCCCCGGACGGACCGATGGAGCGGTAGCTCAGGCTGGCGAGCTGCGGTACACGCGCCTGGATGGCCTTCCAGCCATCGATCTCGCTGCTCCAGGAGAACGGCTTGCCGGCGGCAGAGAGCTGCGCGAGCACCTTCCAAGCCGGTTCCAGCTCGGCATTGGGCACCACCGGGCAGGCCTGCAGCAGCTGGACGCGTCCGTTGATGTTGACCATGCTGCCGCGCACCTCGGCCCAGGCGCGGATGCCGATGGCGATGGTCGCCTTGGCGACCGAGGCATCGACCCACGACGACAGCACGATGCGCGTCGGGATGGATTCCAGCGCGGCGGCCTTTGCGGCTGCGGCACCCCACAGGTCATGGCCGACGACCACCAGCACATCGAACTCCTTGGCGCGGCCGGCTAGGGCATCGAGGTTGTCGGGGATGCCAAGCAGCGCCACGCCCTTGCGGTTGGCGACCGGATCGCCGCTCCTGGCGATGCCGTCGCTCTTGCCGACCGGCAGCCACGAGCCGCCGAAGACTTCGGACTGGCCCGGCAGCGACGCGCAGAGCGCGAGCAGCGCCGCATTATCCTCGCTGGTCAGATGCCCGGATGCCACCAGCGCCACGCGCTTGCCGGCCTTCAGCGCAGCGAGGGCGGATGCCAGGGCGCTCGCCAACGTGGTATCGGCGCCGTTGAGCTTGCCGTCGGTGAGGCGGTTGCGTGCGAGATCCTGATAGAGCATGCGCGTCGAGTTGGCGATCCAGCTCTTGTTGACCTCCGGATTGCGGCGCGGCATCAGGCGCCATACCCGTCCATTGTTGTATTCGATCACCAGATTGGCGCCCAGGGCATCGGAGGGGTCGATCGACTCGACCGACTTGAGCAGCCAGGCGCGTTGCTGGAAGCGGAAGTGCTTAGCGGTCAGGGCGCCGACCGGGCAGATATCGGTGGTATTGAGGTCGTAGGCGTGGTCGAGCGGCTCGCCCGGGAAGGTGGTGATGTAGGCATGGTCCCCGCGGCCGGCGATGTCGAGCTGGGGCGACTTGGCGACATCGTCCATGAAGCGCACGCAGCGCGTGCAGATGATGCAACGCTCCTGGTCCAGCACGATGGTCGGGCCGAGATCGATCATCTTGCCGCCGCGGTCCTGGCCCTTGGCGTCGATGAAGCGGTAGTCGGCACCGCCCTTGTACTGCTTGCCCGTGGCATCATCGAGCCGGCTCTCGTGCCGGCCCTGGCCCATGTAGTGCTCCTGGAGGGTGCACTCGCCGGCCTTGTCGCAGATCGGGCAATCGAGCGGATGGTTGACCAGCAGGAATTCCATCACGCCCTTGCGCAGCTTGACGATCTTCTCGCTCGACACCTGGGTGCGCACCTTCATCCCGGGCGCGGTCTGCATGTGGCAGGAGATCGCCAGCGCGAAGCCGCGCGGGCCATCGACCTCGACTAGGCAGATGCGGCAGTTGCCCGCCACCTTGAGGTCCTGGTGGTAGCAGAAGGCCGGGGTTTCGGTGCGGGCGTAGGTGCGCAGCGCTTCGATCAGCTGGATCTTGGCCGGGACCTGCACGTCCTTGCCGTCGACATTGATGGTGATGAGATCAGCCATGGTGGTGATACCTGTCCTCGATTCGGTGGCCGTGGGCAGATCCTGCGGCGGGGTGGCACAAGCGGGCGGAGGAATTCACCAGAAAGCCCCCGCTCGCTCGAGCTCGAGCTCGCGCGGCTTGGCATGCTCGGGGTTCTTCTCGATGTAGGCCTGGAAATGCGTACGGAATTTGGTGATGAAGCTCTGGATCGGCCACGCTGCACCGGGTGCGAAGGCGCAGATGGTGGTCCACTCGTAGCTGTCGGCGAGGTCCTTGATCAGCTCCAGATCGCCGTTGCGACCATGGCCATCCACCACCTTGTCGAGCACGCGATCGACATAGCCGGTGCCCTCGCGGCAGGGGGTGCATTGGCCGCAGCTCTCATGGGCGTAGAAGCGGGCGATGGTCTGCAGATAGCGCGGCACATCAGTCGCGCTGTTGAAGGGCGTGACCGCTCCCGAGCCGAGCATCGACTTGAGGCTCGCAAGGCTCTCGTAGTCCATCGTCGCCTTGCGCGTCTCCTCGGCGTTCAGCACCGGAGCCGATGAGCCGCCGGGGATGCAGCCGAGCAGTTCGCCCTTCAGTCCGCCCGCGAGCTCGAAGAACTCCATGTACGGCATGCCCAGCGGGACTTCGTAGACGCCCGGGGCGTTCACATCGCCGGCGACCGAGAACAGCTTCGAGCCGGGGCTCTTGTCGGTGCCCCATTGGCGGTAGCCCTTGGCGCCGTGTTGCAGGATGTACGGCACCGCCATGATGGTCTCGACGTTGTTGACCACCGTAGGGGCGGCGAAGGCGCCGCTGACCGCCGGGAACGGCGGCTTGAGGCGCGGCTGGCCCTTGAAGCCCTCGAGCGAGTTGATCAGCCCGGTCTCCTCGCCGCAGATGTAGGCGCCGGCGCCGCGATGGACGAAGATGTCGAGCGAGTATCCCGAACCCTGGATGTTTTCGCCCAGCAAACCGGCGGCGTAGGCCTCCTGGATGGCGTCATTGAGCCGGCCGATCTGCGGCAGCATCTCGCCCCGTACGTAAATGTAGGCGGTGCGCACGCCGAGCGCGAAGCCGGTGATGATCATGCCTTCGAGCAGCAGGTGCGGATCGCGACTCATGCACAGCCGGTCCTTGAAGGTGCCCGGCTCGCCCTCGTCGGCATTGATCACCAGATAGACCGGCTTGCCGGTGCCGCGGGGCACGAACGACCACTTCATCCCGGTGGGGAAGCCGGCCCCGCCGCGGCCGCGCAGGCCGGAATCCTTGACCAGCTCGATGAGCTCGAACTGGCTCTTGTCGAACAGCGTGCTGCCGATGGTGTGATAGGCGCCGTGGCGCTTCGCCACCTCGAGGCGGTGGCCGTCATCGACCTGGAAAAGGCGGCTGAGGATGCGCGGCAGGTCCTTGCCCTTCCACTGGGCTGGCTGCGGAAAACCATGGAGCGTGGTCATGGGTCAGGCCTTCCCGGCAGCGGCCGGGGTGGCGGCGCCTGGAGCTGGGGGCGGGGGCTTGCCGGTCGCGGCGATCACCGCACTCGGCCGGGCGATGCGCTCGCGCTCCTGCGCGATGACGCGGTAATGGGCGGTGACGCCTTCAGGCACCTTGTCGGCAGCCTTCTGGTCCTTGGGGCTGGGGGTGGCCAGCTCGCGCCAGGTCACTCCGGCGTCATCCGAGCGCTCGACCACGATCTTGGTGCAGCCAGGATCATTGAGCCAGGAGAGCGCCACCGCATCGCCGGTGACCTGGGCTGCGAGCTTGAGCGCGGGCGGTGCGGGGGAGTAGCCGGGTGCCTGCGGCTTGGCGAGAGCGCCGACGGCGCCCGGATGGCCCTTGGTCTTGAGCACCACCCGGCCGAGCGCATCGGCCGGCGGCGGCAGCGGCTTGCCGGCGCTGCCGGCGGCAGTCGGATGGCGCTGCTGCTCGGCGCGCAGGAAGGCCAGCCAGCGGTCGAGCACCGCGCCGGTGGGATGGAATTCGGGGATGGTCAGGTGGCCTTCGCCGAGCTCGCCGCGGCCGCCGAGCGCATGCGGCTCGGGCCCGATCGCCTGGTCGTCGATCATCACCCCCGGTCCGGTACCGCACAGCGCCAGGCATTCGACCCGCACCAGGGTGAAGAGGCCATCGCTGGTGGTCTCGCCGCAATGGATGCCGAGCGCGCCCTCGAGATGGGCGATGAGGTCCTCCGCCCCCTGCTGGTAGCAGGCCATGGTCTGGCAGACCTGGACCAGGTGCTTGCCGCTGGGGACCTGGCGGTACATGGTGTAGAATTCGGTCACGCCGAAGGCGTGCGCATGGCTGACGGCGCAGGTGTCGGCGGCCCATTTGATCGCCTCGCGCGGCACCCAGCCATACTCCTCCTGGATCAGCCACAGGACCTGGAGCAGGGCGCCGCGCTTGACCGGGTAGCGGCCGAGCAGCTCATCGATGCGCGCCTGGTGCGCGACCATGCGCTTGGCCACAACCGGCACGGTGAGGTCCTTGGGCTGGTGTTCGGCTGGATTGACGCAGGCATGACTCACGAGTCGGTTCCTTGCTGCGATGGGACGACCGGGGCTTCGCCTGGGGCCTGGCGTGGCGAAGCAGTGATGCTGGATGCGGCTCCGGTCATCGATCGAGCTCCCCGGCGATGATGTTGATCGACCCCAGCGAGGCCGCCACATCCGCCAGCATGCCGCCCTCGAGCATGTCGGCATAGGCCGCGAACTGGGTGAAGCAGGGCGGGCGCACCTTGATGCGGTAGGGGTTGGTGCCGCCATCGGAGACGATCAGGTAGCCGAGCTCGCCGTTGGCCGCCTCGGTGGCATCGTAGGACTCGCCGGGCGGTGGACGAACGCCCTCGTAGATCAGCTTGAAGCTGTTGATCAGCGCCTCCATGTCATGGTAGACCTGGTCGCGCGACGGCAGGCTGAGCCGTGCATCGGTCGAGTTGATCGGACCGGGCTTGAGCTTGGCCAACGCCTGGCGGGTGATGGAGACCGATTCTATCATCTCGTAGATGCGCACCATGATGCGGTCGAAGGTGTCGCCCGAGGTACCGATCACGGTATCGAACTGGTAGTCCTGATAACCGTAGTAGGGCTCATCCTTGCGCAGATCGCGATCGACCCCGCTGGCGCGCAGGCATGGCCCGGTCCAGCCCCAGGAGATGGCGTCGGCGGCCGAGACCACGCAGATGTCCTTGGTGCGGTCGATGAAGATCTTGTTGTGCTCGATCAGGCCGCGCACCTCGGTGACCGAGCTTTCGATCTTCTTCAGCACCTCGGTCACGTCATTGGCGAAATCTGGATAGACGTCGCGATACATGCCGCCGATGCGCGTCACGGTGTTGGTCAGACGGGCGCCGCAGAGCTTCTCCCAGATCTTGTACACTTCCTCGCGGGTGTTGAAGAAGTACCAGAAGTTGGTGAGCGCACCGAGGTCGACCAGGTTGGTGCAGACGCAGACCATGTGGTCGATGATGCGCGAGAGCTCGCTGAGGATCACCCGCACCACGATGCAGCGCTCCGGCACGGTCACCGAGAACATGCCCTCGACCGCCTTGCAGAAGCCGATGTTGTTCATCATCGCGCTGCAGTAGTTGAGGCGATCGGTATAGGGCAGCACCTGCTGGTAGGTGCCTTGTTCGATCATCTTCTCGAAGCCACGATGCAGGTAGCCGATCTCGGTGACGCAGGCGGCGATGTTCTCGCCATCCAGGGCCGCGAGGATGCGCAGCGTGCCATGGGTAGCGGGGTGGCTGGGCCCGACGTTGACCGTCATCAATTCGATGTGCTCGCCCTGGGGGGAGATGACCTTCATGGCCTGGCTCCTGTCGCCCCGCCAGGCGGAGGCGGGGCGCCCGTATGCGGAACCGCCGATGGCCGGGTGATGAGCGAACCGGGATGCTGCTCCCCGTGCTCAAGCAGGGTGTAGCCGCGGCTCTTCAGGCGGGCTTCCAGCTGGTCGATCATCATGTCATTGACCGAGAGCTTCTGGCGCTTCTGGCACGGGTAGTCCTTGCGCAGCGCGTGGCCAATGAACTCGTGATGGTTGAGCAGGCGCTTGAGGTTGGGATGGTCGGTGAAGACGATGCCGTACTGGTCCCACACCTCGCGCTCGGCCCAATTGGCGCTCTTGTAGAGCTCATGCACTGACGGCACCGCCGGACGCTCCTCGTCGACCCACACCTTGAGGCTCAGGCGATGGCGGAAGTCCAGGCTCTTGAGCAGGTAGACCACGGCGAAGCGGCTCTCGCGGTGGTCTGGGAACGACAGGTAGTCGATCCCGACCACATCCAGCAGCATGGCGAACTTGAGGTTCTCGGCATCGCGCAGGTACTTGATCGCCTCGCGCAGCCGCTCGGGGGCGACCACCATGGTCAGGCCGGTGAGGTCGCGCGGATCGCGCACCATGGCGAAGCGGTCGCGCAGATGCTCCTCGAGCTGGAGGGCGCCCAAGCCTGGCTGGATCGGGCCGTGGGGGACGGGTGCATGCGATGCGATCATACGCCGACGGTCCTCTGCTCTTTCATCGATTCGCGGTCGATCTTGTTCTGCAGCTGCACGATGGCCTCCAGGAAGGCCTCCGGGCGCGGCGGGCAGCCGGCGATGTAGATGTCGACGGGGATGATCTCGTCAATGCCGGGCACGGTGCAGTAGCAGTCATAGAAGCCGCCGGACGTCGCGCAGGCGCCGGCGGAGATGACCCAGCGCGGTTCGCACATCTGCTCGTAAATGCGGCGCAGCACCGGTGCCTGCTTGTAGGTGACGGTACCGGCGATGATCAGCAGGTCGGCCTGGCGCGGGCTGAAGCGCACCAGCTCGGCGCCGAAGCGCGAGATGTCGAACATCGAACTGACTACGCCCATGAACTCGATGGCGCAGCAGGCGGTGCCGAAGGGGAAGGGCCAGAGGCTGTTACGCCGCCCCCAGTTGACCACCGCATCCACGGTGGTGGTGACGAAGCTGTCGCCGAGGTCGATCTCGGGGGTGACGGAGGCGGGGAGGGGCTTGAAGGTCATGGGTTGCTTCCTGAGCGGTAGCGGGACGTCATGGCAGACCGGCTAGCGATCCCAATCCAGCGCCCCCTTCTTGAACAGGTACAGGTAACCGACTTCCAGCAGGAGCAGGAACACCAGGAGCAGGACCACCATCTCCCAACCACCGTGCTTGAAGTGGATTGCCCAGGGGTAGAGGAACGCCACTTCGATATCGAAGGCCAGGAACAGCATGGCGATCAGGTAGAACTTGACGTCGAAGCGCTCTCCCACATTGCCGACCGTCGATGGCAAGCCGCTCTCATAGGGCTCATCACGGGCTGGGTTGGCGATCCGGGTGCCAAGCGCCCAGCGGCTGAGGAAGTAGTTCAGGGTCAGCAGCGCGGTCGGGATGACCGCTGCGATAATCAGCAGCATGGTCAGGGGGAATACGATATCGAAGGTGCTCGACCCCTGGTTCAGCACGGCATCAGTGACCTTCGGCGGTACGGGCACCTCGGTACCGGTGACGGAGGAGGCGAGGGTCGCGAGGATGACCGGAGGCATGGGAATCCTTCCACCAAACGCTGCTGCCAGAATGTCGCGCCAGGGGCGGCAGGCTTATAAAGGACCCCCCCCTCAACACCAGCGGAAACACCTGGCTGCATGCTCACAATGAAGAACAACGGCCGGATACATGCAAACGCCTTATTTCACCCTGGCTCGGGCGTCCATGCTGCCACCGGCCGACCATCTGCACCAGCCACCCAGGAGACGCACTGCAGCCTGCACAGGCCCGCCTGACGTGAATGCCATGCAGTCGTCGTCCTGCGGGCGCCGCAATGTCCAAGTGCAACATCTGCATCGATTCGACGCCGACAGCAGCACCCTGCACGGCGCAATCGCACGCAGACGACGGCTCCGACCTTCGGCAATAGCGCCTTGCGCCCCTGGCCCTGGTCCCAGGTGGATCAGGGGCGCCGGCACGCTCGAAGCGTATACCAAACAGTACCTCGCCCCTTGTCCTCATCCCCATGCTGTCCATAAAAACATCATGCTTGACGTCACCTGCCAGATCTGCGCCAAGCGTCCCGCGACCACCCATCTCACCGAGCTGGATCCGGGCACGGGCCAGCGGCAGGAGCTGCATCTCTGCGCCACCTGCATCCAGCGCCTCGACCTCAAGCTCGAGCTCGGACCGCCGCCGATCGCGACCATCCTGGACATGAAGCCGGAGGACGGCGGCAGCGTGAAGATCAAGATCAACCTCAACCCCGGCACCGCTACGGTAACCGCCAGCGACGAGGAGCGCTGCCCGGAATGCGCCCTCGCCTTCAGCGAATTCGGCTCGGGCAAGCTCTTCGGCTGCGCCCATGACTACACGGCATTCGCCGACAAGGTCGAGGCGCTCCTACGCAACTACCACGGCACATCGCAGCATCTCGGCCGCCATCCGGTCGACATCCAGACGGTCGCCGCCGGTGTCGAGATACGCGCACGCAGGGCCCAGCTTGATGCCGCCCTGCGGGTGGCGGTCGCCGACGAGAAATACGAGGATGCGGCGCGCCTGCGCGACCAGCTGCGTGGACTCGAGAAGCCGAACGCATGAGCTGCCCTACTGCATGAGCCACCTCGACGCCATCATCGGCCGCCCGGCGTCTTGGCTGAACAGCCCAGGCAGCCATCGTGGCATCGTGGTCTCGAGCCGCATCCGCCTGGCCCGCAACCTCGGCGATTACGCCTTCCAGCGCAAGCTCAGCAAGGTGCGCCAGGAGGAGCTCGTCGCCCGCCTGATCGACACCACCACCCGGGTCGCCAATCTTCCGGACGCGCTGACCCTGCGCGTCAACCTGCTCAGCGACATCGAGTGCCAGGCCCTGGTCGAACGCCAACTCATCTCCCGCGATCTCGCCACCAGCAAGCGTCCAGCAGGGGTCTATGTCAGCAGCGACGAAGTCTACTCGCTGATGTTCAATGAGGAGGACCACGTCCGCCTCCAGGTCATCAGCTCCGGCCTGTGCACCAATGCCAACCTCGAGCTGGCGGTTCGCCTCGACCAGTCCCTCGAGGGCGTCCTGGGGTGGTCCTACCACCCCCAGTACGGCTACCTCACCGCCTGCCCCACCAACGTCGGCACCGGTTTGCGGGCCTCGGTCATGCTCCACCTCCCGGCGCTGGTCGAGAGCGGCGAACTCAAGCAGGTGCTGCGCGGACTGGCCAAGCTGCACATGACGGTCCGCGGCCTGCACGGCGAAGGCAGCGAGCCGTCCGGCCACTACTACCAGATCAGCAACCAGCGTGCGCTGGGCGCCAGCGAGCACGGCATCGTCGACCAGATCAACGAGACCGTCGAACGCATCGTATCCTATGAGCAACTCGCCCGCCAGGCCCTGATCGCCAATCACCGCTGGCGGGTCGAGGACAAGGTCTTCCGCGCCTGGGGACTGCTGACCAACGCCCGCACCCTGACCACCGAGGAGTTGAGCGAGCATCTGAGCTGGATCCGACTGGGTGCCGCCCTGGAGATGCTCGCCTGGGGCAATTGGAAGATTCTGGACAGAATCTTCTTGCAGTGCCAACCAGCGCACATCCAGTTGCAGCACCCTGATACCGCCGATGTCGAACGTCGCGACCGCACTCGCGCCGATTTGGTACGTAAGTGGCTGTCTACTCCTGCAACTGAGCTCAATTGACCCTTTCTGACGCAACCGCCAACCCCAACGGCACGCCATGTTTGACAAATTCACCGACCGCGCCCGCAAGATCATCGCCCTCGCCCAGAAGGAGGCCGAACGCTTTCACCATGACTACATCGGGACCGAGCATCTGCTGCTCGGACTGGTGAAGGAGGGCAGTGGAGTGGCGGTCACCGCCCTCAACAACCTCAGCGTCGATGTCGAGAAGGTTCGCCGCGAGGTCGAGAAGCTGGTGGTGATCGCCGACAAGGAGGCCCCGAGTGGCCCGCTGCCCTTCACCCCGCAGGCCAAGCGAGTCCTGGAGCTCGCCAGCGAGGAAGCACGCGCCCTCGGCCACCCCTATATCGGCACCGAGCACATCCTCCTCGGCCTGCTTTCGGAACAGGACAGCGTGGCCGCGCAGGTGCTGATCAACCTCGACCTCAAGCTTGAGGATGTCCGCAATGAGATCCTCGACCTCCTCGGGGCATCCGACGTGTCGAACATGCCCCAGTCGACGGCCGGGACCAGCAGCGAGAAGGCGAGCGAGAAGCCCGCGAGCAAGAGCGGCAAGAAGGGAGAGGAATCAGCCACGCCCGCGCTGGATGCCTTCGGCCGCGACCTCACTGCCGCCGCCGAGGCCGGCGAGCTTGATCCGGTGATCGGCCGCGCCAAGGAGATCGAGCGCCTGTGGCAGATCCTCTGCCGCCGCACCAAGAACAATCCCGTCCTGCTCGGCGAGCCGGGAGTGGGCAAGACCGCCATCGTCGAAGGCCTCGCGCAATCGATCGTCAAGCACGAAGTGCCCGATCTCCTAGCGAACAAGCGCATCATCTCCCTGGACCTCGCTTCGATGGTCGCCGGCACCAAGTACCNNCAGTTCGAGGAGCGCATCAAGGCGGTGATGAAGGAGGTCAAGCAGTCGAAGAACATCATCCTGTTCATCGATGAGCTCCATACCCTGGTCGGTGCCGGCGGCGCCGAAGGCGCCATCGATGCGTCGAACGTCCTGAAGCCGGCGCTCTCACGCGGCGAGATGCAGTGCATCGGCGCCACCACGCTGGACGAATTCCGCAAATACATAGAAAAGGACGGCGCGCTCGAACGCCGCTTCCAGTCGATCATCGTCGACCCGCCCGCCACCGAGGACGCGGTCAAGATCCTGCAGGGCCTGCGCGACAAGTACGAGGCCCATCACCGCATCAAGATCACCGATCTGGCGATCATCTCGGCAGTCAAGCTCAGCGACCGCTACATCACCGGACGCTTTCTCCCCGACAAGGCGATCGACGTCATCGACGAGGCTGGCGCCAAGCTGCGTCTGAAGGCCACCTCACGCGCTCCCGCCTACAAGGAGCTGGAGACCGAGATCAAGGAGCTTGAGCGGCAGAAGTCGGAAGCCGTCCTCAACCAGGACTACGAGAAGGCCGCCGAGTTCCGCGACCGCGCCGAGCGCAAGAAGAAGGATCTCGCCGACCTCAAACGCAAGCACCAGGAGCAATCCAAGGAGCTGTGCGGGACGGTAGACGAGCATCTGGTCAGCGAGATCGTCGCATCTATGACCGGCATCCCGCTGCAGCGGCTCGACCAGGGCGAGGCCAACCGCCTGCTCGAGCTGGAAAGCCATCTGCACCGGCGCGTCATCAGCCAAGACGAGGCGATCAAGGCGGTCGCACGCGCCATCCGCCGTTCGCGGTCAGGCCTGAAGGACCCCAAGCGTCCGGTCGGCTGCTTCATGCTGGTCGGACCGACCGGCGTGGGCAAGACCCTGCTCTGCAAGGCGCTGGCCGAATTCATGTTCGGCGGGGAGGAGGCGCTGGTCCAGATCGACATGTCGGAGTATGGCGAGAAGCACAATGCATCCCGCCTCGTCGGCGCGCCTCCTGGCTATGTCGGCTACGAGGAGGGCGGGCAGCTGACCGAGAAGGTCCGCCGCCGCCCCTACTCCGTGGTCCTGTTCGATGAGATCGAGAAGGCCCATGGCGATGTCTTCAACATGCTCCTTCAGATCATGGAGGAGGGCAAGCTGACTGACTCCTTTGGTCGGGTGGTCGACTTCCGCAATACCATCATCGTCATGACCTCCAATGTCGGTGCAGCGCAGGCCAACGAGGCTGGCACGCTCGGCTTCGACACCGCATCATCGACAAGCGAGAACTACGCCTACAAGGCGACCAAGCTCGCCTACCAGAAGGCGCTGGAAGATTATTTCCGTCCGGAATTCCTCAACCGCCTCGACGACACCATCGTCTTCCGCCCCCTCGAGCGCGAGGATCTGCGGCAGGTGGTCCAGCTGGAATTCACCAAGATCGCCAAGCGCGTCACCGAGCAGGGCATCAATGTCCAGCTGACGGTCAAGGCCATCGACTACCTGCTCAAGGAGGGCTACAATCCTCGCTTCGGCGCGCGGCCGATCCGCCGCACCATCGAACAGCATATCGAGGACCCCCTGTCCGAGGCCATGCTGCGGGGCGAATTCCTTCCAGGTGCCAATCTCTCCATCGATGTCGAGGCGGGCGTGTCGGATGGGAAGGAGCACCTCGTCTTCCGCCGCGTGGAGCGACCGGACAACCTCACCGTGCCTGACCTGGTCGTCGCGCCCAAGAGCGATAAGTGAACGGCGGGGGATCGCAGGTATTGGGTGTGCCAGTGACTTGCGGATTGACGCCCCCCATCGCTTCCATAGATTGCGCCCCCTCGTCGGTTGAGCGCGATTAGCTCAGTTGGTAGAGCAAGGGATTCTTAATCCCTGGGTCNNCCGTAATGGCTTGCGGGCTTTGTCTTTTCGGGGCTTAGGGCAATCACGCTCTGATCCTACCCTGATCCTACCTGAGAAAATAATCCAAAAATAAGTCTCCTATTGAGAACAAACACCCCCAGGAATTGAGTTTCCCCGAGGCCCAAGGGCCAATTGTGCGGCCCTGCCCTCGCGTGCGCGCGTGGCGTGCGCGATCATGCGTGCGCGCGCGAAGCCAGCCACTAGGGGAAGGCCTACGAGTCAGAGCGGGGCGGGGCGCGAGCGCATGCAGGCTATGGCAGCACCCTGCCACCGGGGGAGGGTAGCCGGGTGGCACCCCAAACAACACCCCAGCAATTCTAGAGTCCCTCGCTCGAAAAATTTCCGAGAATTGGCGTCCCCCCCTTCGGGCGAAGCTGCCCATAGGACTGCCTGCAATAATGGCCCAGGCTAACTTTCCCTCTCGGGATCTCGGAATGACCACCCTACCGCACCATGCTTCCATGCGCGAATAGCCGGGGTAGCCTCGCTCCCATGCCATAGGGCCGGGAATCCCCAAAGTGAAACCAACCAGCATGGCGGAGGTGATGTCCCTCCGACCGTGG
>PLEW01000197.1 GCA_003136555.1 Planctomycetota bacterium
TCAAAAAGTGCGAAAGTCCACACAGTCACATCACCATCTATATTGACGACGCCTTGGCCGACCGCCTGCGCAAAGCGGCAGATCGGGATGGCATGTCGCTCAGCAGCTGGGTGGCCCAGGTCATCGCCGATAGGAAGTCAGACAGCTGGCCGGCTGACATCTTGGCGTAGTCGGGCACCTGGGCAGACGAGAAAATCGAACGGCCCAAGTATGGCGAGGACCTTCCCCGTGCATCGCTGTGAGCTCCTGCCTGCTCGATACCAATACCGTCATCTTCTTCTTCAAGGGCATGGGAGGCATTCCGGCAAAGTGGTAATCAACGCCACCCGGCAAGATCCGGATATCTGCCGTGAGCCTCTACGAGTAGATGGTTGGCGCGAGCACGTCCACCAAGCCTGAACGACGCCGAGCCGATCTCGACCGTATTCGGCAAGTCATCCGCGTTATCCCCTTCGGCGCCTTTGATGCCGAGCACGCGTCGCGCATTCGCGCATCCTTGCAATCAACAGGACGCGTGATTGCCCGGCTGGATGCCCTGATCGCTGCCACTGCTATGGCGCATGATCTGATCCTGGTGACCCATGATTGGGCAGAGTTCTCGCGAATCCCGAAACTGCAATGTGAAGACTGGTGGACTGCGACTGGTTGATCGCCCTCCGCCGAGAGAGGCATTTCGTGAGAAGCAGATTCGGGTGCCTGCTGATTTAGTCGGGCGGCAGAGGCATCCGAGGGGCGCTCGACGAATACTTCCCGTTCGTGTGTGGACAGAACCGAGTTTGGGCTCTCAAGACAACCTATCAGGTTGATGGCCTCGATGAGACGAAGTCGCAATTGTCGCGCTTTAGTGACGGGAGAATCTGGGACATCAAGCAGTATGCTTTCAAGTCCATGCCCCCAGCGGATGCCTGCTTCTTCCATGTACATCAGCTTCCTACAGGTGAACTGCTGGCGACCGAAAGGGTGAAGAAACTATTCGATGCGTACGGGCTCACAGGCATGAAGTTCAAGGCCCTATAGGCATGGCCGCGCACGCGGTCCTCGGCGGCGTCAGCGGTGGGATGGCATGAGGGATGGGTGATGAGGGGCCAGAGTTTGCGGGTTGGACATATATCCCAGCACCTCGCATACTGCCAAGGGGTATCATTATTCTGTCGGACGCGGAGCAGCCAGCTCGCGTGCCATCATGGCGACGTCGCGCTGGCCGGACCGGGAGCCGCATGCCTGGGGATCACAGACCGCCACTCGCCCACTGCAGTTCGCCGGTGAGCCAGCCTGAATCGTCCGAGGCCAGGAAGACCGCGATGGCGGCGATATCACGCGGCTGGCCGACGCGGCCCAATGGGGTCTGGGCGACGATGCCCTTTTCGAAATCCGAGC
This sequence comes from Planctomycetota bacterium, assembly GCA_003136555.1. Lineage (GTDB taxonomy): Bacteria > Planctomycetota > UBA11346 > UBA11346 > UBA11346 > BOG-1363. Next base: position 1,378 of record PLEW01000197.1, read on the forward strand.
CGATGAAACCGGCGGTATGCGTCCCTTCCGTCTCGACCATGCCAGGATTGATGGAGTTGACCCGGATCTTCTTGGCGGCCAATTCCTTTGCGAGGACGCCGGTGATGGCATCGACAGCGCCCTTGGTGGCGGTGTAGACCGACGAGCCGGTGGGCTTCAGGCGGGTCACGGCCGAACCGATGTTGATGATGCTTCCCCCCGCCTGGAGATGCTTGACCGCTGCCTGGGTCGTGAGGAGGAGGCCCAAGACATTGACGTTGAAGAGCTTATGGAACTTCTCTTCGGTGACTTCCTCGATGGCGCCGAATTCGTAGACGCCGGAATTGTTGACCAGGATATCGAGCCGACCGTAGGCCTCGATGGCGGCCGCGATGATGCCCTGCGCCTCTGCAGTCTTCGACACGTCGCCACGCACGGCGATGGCTTTGCCTCCGGCTTTGGTGATGGCGCCGACGACCGTATCTGCGCCGCCCTTGCTCGAGGCATAATTGACGACGACCGAGGCGCCTTCCGCAGCCAGCGCCTTGGCGATGGCGGCACCGATGCCTTTGGAGGCGCCGGTGACGATGGCGACCTTGTTGGCGAGCTTGCTCATGGGGTTCCCTTTCGTGGGGTGTGGTGAGGGTGGTTCTATTATGCTATGGTTCAGGACTTACGAACAATTGAACTAGTGTCAAGAAGTGATATGCTGCGATGCATGCGGCCGCTCCTTCATCCCTCTGTCGACGACATCACCGTGGAGGGAATCCTGCATGCGCTGTCCGATCCCGTGCGCGTGGCGATCTTCGCCGACATCGTGGGCTCAACATGCTCGCAGATCTGCTCGCATTTCCTCACGGTCCGCGACAGGCCCATCCCGAAGTCCACGCTGTCCCAGCATTTCAAGGCGCTCCGGGAGGCAGGACTGATCCTCAGCGAGCGTCGCGGCGTTGAGATGCATAACTCGTCACGCTGCGCCGAGATCGAAGTCCGTTTCCCCGGTCTCATCTCCACCATCGTCAAGGCGCATGCCATGCAATTGGCGGGCAGGCATCACGGCGACAAGAGGACCAGGAAAGCGCCGGACCCACGGATCGCTCGGGGCAGATAGCATCGTCGGATATCCTCCGCGATGATCGGGCTCACATGGGATTCTGACGGATTCGACCTGTGCAGCATTGGCTCCTGCCAGGATCGCCTGGATCGCGCTCAGCAGACGCACGTCTGGTACGCTGCCGCGAACATCGAGCGGTGCGCATCGCCAACATGCTGACATCAACGAGAGCTGGCGGAATCGACCATGAAGATCCGGTTGAGCATATGGACAAAGACATGGAGGACGCGGACTGGAGTGAGGAGGAGACGGAGTGGATGGGATTCGATTGCCGTGGATAGCACTGCTAGTGCCTCCTGCGGTGCGCCAGGTAGCCGGGAACACCTTCAAGGTGCTGTCAGCTAGCGTGTCAGCGCGACGACGAAATCCAGGAAGGCGCTGACCTTGGCCGAGAGGAGTTGGCCGGAATGGTGGTAGGCATAGAGGGGATAAGTCTCCTCGTCCCACTCCGGCAGCACCTCGACCAGCCGCCCGGCGATGAGGTGGTCGCGCGCGTAGAGCTCGAGGGTCTGCGCGATGCCCTGTCCCGCGAGGCAGGCCGCGAGCAGCGCGCCGCCATCGTTCACCATCAGCTGGCCGGTCGCGTTGATGCTGATGGCCTTCCTGCCGCGCACGAAGTCCCAGCCGAAATGGCTCCCGGTCGAGGCATCCCGCATCAGCACGCACTGATGATGCGTCTCGATGTCGCGCGGATGGCGGGGCATGCCATGGCGTGCGATATACGCCGGCGTGGCGCAACACACGATGCGCGTGCGCAGGAGCAGGCGGGAGGTTAATGTCGAGGGCTCTGGGACACCGAAGCGGACGCAGGCGTCGAAGCCATCGGCCACCAGGTTGCCCATGCGATCGCGCACCACGATCTCCAGCGCCAAGCCGGGGTGCTGCGCCAGGAAGGGCTGGATGCGGGGCGTCAGGACGAAGTGGCCGATGCCGCCATCCACGTTCACGCGCAAGCGGCCGCGCACCTGGGTCGAGGAACCTCCCGCCGCGATGGTGGCCTCCGCGATGGCGGCGAGATGGGGAGCGACCGATTCGTAGAAGCGCCGCCCGTCATCGGTCAGCACGATGGCACGGGCGGAGCGGTGGAAGAGGCGTGCGCCCACCCTGGCCTCGAGGCGCGCGACCGCACGGCTGACCGCGGATTGGGTCAGGCCGAGCGCTTCTCCGGCGCGCATGAAGCTGCCCGCCTCCACCACCGCGCTCAGCACGCCGAGGCCATCCAGGGAGCGCCTATCGAAACCCATGAGACCTACTTTCAGTCATTCTCACGATGCCAAGTATGCACGTGCAGTGGGATCGGGCAAACCTAACCTCGCCCGCCTCACGCACCATGGCGGTGCGCCCACCTGCCAAGGGACCATGCCATGCGCGTCTTCGTCACCGGTGCGACCGGGTTCATCGGCTCCGCGATCGTCCAGGACCTCATCGGCGCCGGGCATCAGGTGCTCGGCCTGGCACGCTCGGCCGCGGCGGCGACCGCGCTGGCTGGCGCCGGGGCGCAGGCGCATGCGGGCTCCCTCGAGGATACTGACAGCCTGCGTCGCGGCGCGGCGGCCGCGGATGGCGTGATCCATACCGCATTCAACCACGACTTCGCTCGCTTTGCCGCCAATTGCGAAGCGGATCGGCGCGCCATCGAGGCGCTCGGCTCCGCTCTCCTGGGTTCCAAGCGACCCTTGGTCATCACCTCCGGGACCGCGCTCCTGCCGCCGGGTCGCCTGGTGAACGAGGACGATGCGCCCGCTTCCGCGGTGCCGCGCGTCGCTTCCGAGGAGGCCGGCAGCGCCGTGGCGGCGCGTGGCGTGCGGGTGGCGGTGGTGCGCCTCCCCCCATCAGTGCATGGCGACGGTGATCATGGTTTCATCCCGCTGCTCATCGGCATCGCGCGCGCCAAGGGCGCCTCGGCCTATGTGGGTGCCGGGCTCAATCGCTGGCCCGCGGTTCACCGCCTCGATGCGGCCAGGCTCTTCAGGCTGGCGCTCGAGCGGGGCGCTGCTGGCGCGCGCTATCACGGGGTCGCGGAGGAAGGCGTGCCATTCCGCACCATCGCCGAGGTCATCGGCCGCCGGCTCGGCCTGCCGTTGGCCAGCATGTCGAGCGAGCAGGCGTCCGGCCATTTTGGCTGGTTCGCGCATTTCGCTGCCATCGACAATGTCGCCTCGAGCGAGCGTACGCGAGAGCTGCTTGGATGGCTGCCGACGCAGCCCGGGCTGATACAAGATATCGATCGCGCGCACTATTTTGCGACGTGATCCTCGGTTGACTGGCGTTCTTGGATCGATCGGCCGTCGTGACGTGGAGTGACGAAAGCAAGGAGGCGCGAGGCCAGACTCTCCGGGCGTCGAACTGCCGGAGGAATGAGGTCACATCGCCCACTGGCACCGATGCCGCCGGTATCATCGATGAGTGCAGGCGCATTGCCATGGTCGATCTCGCCCTCGGCACGTGCTCCTGCACTGCTTGCAACCGCCCATGAATGAGCGGTCGCGGCTGGCCTTGGCAGCGGCGTGCTCCAATCCGCATCGTTCGCCACGAGCATTGGTCGGGTGGCAGGGGCCTCCATCTGCGTGTTGCTCCCTGGATGAACGCGTCGGCGCTTGCAGATAGCACCGGAGCGGTCGTCGAGCGGTCTCGGTCCAAGCCCTTTGACAACGGCACCAGGCTCTTCCCGGACCTGTCAGAGCCTCAGCGTCCGGGCGAGCTCGGGCAGGTAACAGGCGAACTCAGCCGAGCGATGCCGCGTGTGCTGGGGACAGTGGCGCCCCGTGCGCCTCAGCCGGATATTGCGCAACTACTGACGGTAACAGGCGATGCGATAGCAGTGATGATCGTGGTCAAATCCCCGGCGCGGCTGCACGCATGGAGCATGCGTGCGCTCAGCCCCCTGGACGTGGACGGTCGTCATGGGGAGTTCTCCGTACTTGCCCGTTCGCTGCCCCATCGCGACCATGACCAGTAATCACAGCGCGTGACCGCGTCGCGCAGGGTTTTTGCGGCTTGAAGCATACGCCAGGGTCATCCATGCGACATCCCGCCATCCCCGTGCCGCGATCACAAAGCAGGATGCGTCGTCGTCGCCACCGGGGGAGCGCGAGGAGCAGGCAACCGGGGGACGTGACGGGGGCCGCCTGGCACGTCGCCCGCGCCCAGGTGATGGCGTCGTCCGGCCCTCAGCGAGGGGCTGGCATTGGCCGATGATGCGACACCACCGGTGACCGCTGGCGCCGACCAGCAGCCCGCTCCTCCTGCGCATCCCCAGCATCGAGGCCAATGGATCGTCATCGGCAGCCTGATCATCCTGGGCCTGATCATATCCGCCGTCCTCATCCTGCTGCATGAGCAGCGACTCGGAAAGGCGGCCGAGAGCGCGCAGCAGGTGGTGCCGGGCATCACCATCACGACGGTGACGGCACGAACGGGTGACATCGGCGTGTATCTCGACGCGATCGGCACCGTCACCCCGGTCTCTACCGATTCCATCACCAGCCAGGTGAGTGGCGCGATCGCCGCCGTCCATTATCAGGAAGGGCAGCTGGTGGAGAAGGGCGATCCGCTGGTGGATATCGATGACCGCCCCTACCGCGCAACGCTCACGCAGGCGCAGGGAACCCTGGAGCATGATGAGCAGGTGCTCGCGCAAACGCAGATGGATCTCGACCGCTATCGCGCCGCATGGGCACGCAATGCCATCGCCAAGCAGATGCTCGATGACCAGGAGAAGATCGTCCTCCAGGACCACGGCACCGTCACCAGCGATCGCGGGGCGGTCCAGTACGACCAGACCCAGCTCGATTTCTGCCACATCACCTCCCCGATCGCCGGCCGCGTCGGCCTGCGGCTGGTGGATCCGGGAAACGCGGTGCAGTCGACCGGAGGCCTGACCCTGGTGGTCATCACGCAAGTGCAGCCGATCACCGTCATCTTCACGTGTCCAGAGGACAGCATCGCCCAGGTGGTCGACCGGCTGCACGCCCATGCGCACTTGCCTGTCGACGCCTATGATCGCACCGGGCTGAAGAAGATCGCAGGCGGAACGCTGCTGACCTTCGATAACCTGATCGATACCACCACCGGGACCGTCAAGGCGCGTGCGCTCTTCGACAATGCGCATGATGAGCTCTTCCCGAACCAGTTCGTCAATACACGGCTGCTGGTCACGACGCTCACGGCGGTGACGCTGATCCCGTCATCCGCGATCCAGCAGAACGGCCAGAAGACGTACCTCTATGTGATCCAGGACGGCACCGCCCACATGCGCATGGTGACGGCGGGAGTCGCCGAAGGCGGCCTGACGCAGGTCGACGGCATCAGCGCCGGGGACATCGTTGCCAACAGCAGCTTCGATAAGCTGAAGGACAACGCTGCCGTCATCGTCGCGAAGGATCCGCCCGCTGCTGGCACGAGTGGTGGCCCCAAGCCGTGAGCCCGTCAGGCCCGTTCATCAAGCGGCCGGTCGCCACGGCGCTGCTCATGGCCGCGATCCTGCTGGTCGGGCTGGTCAGCTACACGCTGCTGCCGGTGTCCGCACTGCCGGAGGTCGATTATCCGACCATCCAGGTGATAACCTTCTATCCGGGAGCAAGCCCCACGGTGGTGGCTACCACCGTCACGGCGCCGCTCGAGCGCCAGCTCGGGGAGATGCAGGGGCTCAGCCAGATGACCTCGACCAGCTCGGGAGGCACCTCGGTCATCGTGCTCCAGTTCAATCTCGCCATGGCCATCGATGTCGCCGAGGAGGAGGTCCAGTCCGCCATCAATGCGGCGCAGAGCCTGCTGCCGTCCATCCTGCCCTCGCCGCCGATCTACAGCAAGACCAACCCGGCAGATGCCCCGGTCCTCACGCTGGCGATCACCTCGAGCTCCATGCCGCTCTCCAAGGTCGAGGATCTCGTCGACACGCGCCTCGCCCCCAAGATCTCGCAGCTGAGCGGAGTGGGCCTGGTCTCGATCAGCGGCGGGCAGAAGCCCGCCGTGCGCATCCAGGCCAATCTCACCGCCTTGTCATCCTACGGCCTCAACCTGGAGGATCTCCGCACCGCACTGACGCAGGCGAGCGTGAATGCGGCCAAGGGGAACTTCGACGGTCCGCGCCAGGACTACCAGATCGATGCCAATGACCAGCTGGTGAGCAGCGACGACTATCGGCACGTGGTGGTCGCCTATCGCAACGGCGCGCCGGTGATGCTGACTGACGTGGCGCACATCGTCGATGGCATCGAGAACAACAATCAGGCGGCATGGATGGACCAGACCCCTGCGGTCATCATGAATGTGCAGCGTCAGCCGGGGGCCAACACCATCAGTGTGGTCAAGAGCATCAAGAAGCTCATGCCCAAGCTGGAAGCCACCATCCCCAGCGGCATTGTCGTGACCACGCTGACCGATCTGACCACCGCCATCGAGTCGTCGGTGGCCGACGTCGAATTCGAACTGCTGCTGACCGTGGTGCTGGTGGTCCTGGTCATCTTCATCTTCCTGCGCAGCCTCCTGGCCACCATCATCCCGAGCGTGGCCGTGCCGCTGTCGCTGATCGGCACCTTCGCCGCGATGTACATCTTGGGCTACAGTCTCGACAATCTCTCGATGATGGCGCTCACCATCTCCACNNAACATCTCGCGCTATATCGAGGCCGGGGATGCGCCCATGGACGCCGCGCTCAAGGGGGCTGAGCAGATCGGCTTCACCATCCTCTCCCTGACCGTCTCCCTGATCGCCGTCCTGATCCCCCTGCTGTTCATGGGCGATGTGGTCGGACGCCTGTTCCGCGAGTTCGCCGTGACCCTGGCCGTCACCATCGTCTTGTCGGCGGTGGTGTCGTTGACCCTCACCCCGATGATGTGCGCATACATCCTGCCGGCGAAATCGCAGAGGACGAAGGCGCGCCTGTACCTTGCGACGGAGCGCGCGTTCGAGCGCATGATCGCATTCTACGGGCGCACGCTCACGGTGGTGCTGCGCTACCAGACGGTGACGTTGCTGGTCGCGGCGACGACGCTGCTGCTGACCGTGTATCTCTACATCATCATCCCCAAGGGGTTCTTCCCGATCCAGGATACCGGGGTCATCCAGGGCATTTCGCAGGCGCCTCCGGCGATCAGCTCAAAGGCGATGGCCGCCAAGCAGCAGGAGCTCGCCACCGCGATCCTGGAGGATCCGGCGGTCGAGAGCCTGTCGTCTTTCATCGGTGCCGATGGCACCAATACCACGATCAATAGCGGACGCATGTCCATCAACCTGAAGCCGCTCGACCAGCGCTCCATCAGCGCCTCGGATCTGATCCGCCGCCTCAAGACGAGGTTGGACCGCATCCAGGGCATCCAGCTGTTCATGGAGCCGGTCCAGAACATCACCATCGATGACCGGGTCAGCCGCACGCAATACCAGTACACGCTCGAGGATGCCGATGTCGGCGAATTGAACACCTGGACCACGGCATTCGTCGACCGGCTGAAGCAGCTGCCCGAACTGGAGGACCTGGCGACCGATCAGCAGCTGGGCGGGCTGGCGGTCTCGCTGGTCATCGACCGGGTCACCGCCTCGCGCTTGGGCATCGCGCCCGCGACCATCGATAACACCCTGTACGACGCCTTCGGACAGCGGCAGATCAACACCATGTATACCCAGGTCAACCAGTACCATGTGGTGCTCGAGAGCGAGCCGCGGTTCCAGCTGGATCCGGGCAAGCTGGACCAGCTGTACATCCAGGCCAATGCGTCTGCCGGCGCATCCGGCACGGCGTCGGCCGCATCATTCTCGTCATCCGGCTCATCAGCCGCCGGCTCCAACACCCTGACGTCGTCCGCGCTGTACACCCCGGCGGCGAATTCCCTCTCGCCTCCCCTGACAGCGCTGTCGCCAAGCGCCGCTACGACCTCGTCTGCCAAGGGGGCGACCTCCTCGGGGACGCCCAGCTCGGCCATGGCCAACGCCGTACCGTTGAGCGCCTTCTGCCATTTCGAGAAGACCACCGAGCCGCTGGTCATCACCCACCAGGGTCAGTTCCCCGCCATCACCGTCTCATTCAACCTCGCGGCCGACGCCGCTCTCGGGACGGCCATCACCGCGATCGACAGGGTCCAGGCGGATCTGCATCTGCCCCCGAGCCTCCAGGCGGGCTTCCAGGGCACGGCGGCCTCGTTCACCAATTCCCTCGCGAGCGAGCCGTTGCTCATCCTCGCTGCGCTGGTCACGGTCTACATCGTGCTCGGCGTGCTGTATGAGAGCTTCATCCATCCNNTCATGATGGTCGACTTCGCCCTCCAGGGCGAGCGGCTGCATCGCAAGAGCGCGACCGACGCCATCTACGACGCGTGCCTGCTGCGCTTCCGCCCCATCATGATGACCACCATGGCTGCGCTGCTGGCAGGCCTGCCGCTGGCGCTCGGATCGGGCTTCGGCTCGGAGCTGCGCCGGCCGCTCGGCATCGCGATGGTCGGCGGACTGCTGCTCAGCCAGGTCCTCACGCTCTACACCACCCCGGTCATCTATATCTTCTTCGATGGCATCTCCAGGCGGTTCACGCGTGCGACCGCCAAGCCGGTGGTCGCAGGGATCCAGACGGCACCGCCGACATGAACTTGTCCGGCCCCTTCATCCATCGGCCGGTGGCGACAACGCTGCTGACGGTGGCGATCGCCCTGGCCGGCGCGCTCGCATTCAGGGCCCTGCCCGTTGCGCCCCTGCCCGAGGTCGATTTTCCGACCATTTCCGTCGCCGCCACCCTGCCGGGAGCGAGCGCCGAGATCATGGCATCAGCGGTTGCGACACCCCTGGAGCGGCAATTCGGCCATATCGCGGGCGTGACGGAGATGACCTCCTCCAGCACCCTCGGGAGCACCTCGGTCACCATCCAGTTCGATCTGAACCGCAACATCGATGGCGCGGCCCGCGATGTGGAGGCCGCCATCAATGCGGCGCGTGCCTATCTGCCCGCCAACCTCCCGGCCAATCCGACCTATCGCAAGGTGAATCCCGCCGATGCGCCGATCATGATCCTGGGCCTGACCTCGGACAGATGCGGTCCCGATACGCTCTATGATGTCGCCTCCACGATCATCGAGCAGAAGCTGTCCCAGATACAGGGTGTCGGGCAGGTCGTTCCCGGAGGGGGGGCGTTGCCGTCCGTGCGCGTGGAAGCCAATCCCGTTCAGCTGGCCAGCTTCGGACTCACGCTCGCGCATGTGCAGTCGATGCTGAGCCTGCAGAATGCCGACCTGGCCAAGGGCCAGATCAGCGATGGCCTGGTCACCGCGGACATCCTCGCCAACGACCAGATATCGCACGCAGCCGATTACCGGCCGCTGGTGGTGGGGTACAGCAACGGCGCGGCGATCCGGCTGTCCGACGTCGCCCAGGTGACGGACTCGGTCCAGAACATCCGTGCTGCCGGCTATCTGGACGGGAAGCGTGCCGTCATGGTCATCATCTTCCGGCAGCCCGGCGCCAACATCATCGGCACCGTCGACCGCATCCGCGCGCAGCTCCCCCTGATACAGGCCTCCATCCCGCTCGGCATCGATACCACCATCGTGCTCGATCGCACCACCACCATCCGCGCGTCGGTCGATGATGTCGAGGGGACGCTGGCGATCTCCATCGTCCTGGTCATCATCGTGGTTTTCATCTTCCTGCGCAATGGACGCTCCACGCTCATCCCCGCCGTCGCCGTGCCGGTCTCGCTGATCGGCACCTTCTCGGTGATGTACCTGTTCGGATACAGCGTCGATAACCTCTCGTTGATGGCGATGACCATCTCGACCGGCTTCGTGGT